>JAIPIG010000017.1 GCA_021734805.1 Simkaniaceae bacterium | reverse complement strand
AAGGTGAGCAGGATGGTGCGTCAGATTTGGTCTTCCCGGGGCGAGAACATTGTCAAATAGACAAGACGAGCCCCGGGAAGGACGAAGATGACGTGACAGACTGCACAGATTCACCGAGAAAGCGTGAGAAATGCGGGTTTAGTAAGACTTAGCAAAAATGACTTGGAGATGGCTTGTTTTCCCGGTAAAGGGGCAAATACCCTCTTTATCTTGTCCATCAAAAGGAATACAACGGATCGTCACGTTCAGATCTTGTTTGATCTTTTCTTCCAAAAGAGTATCGCCTGCCCAAAAAACGCGAGCAAATCCACCCGAAGCCTCCTCATCTTGACCTGCAAAAAACTGATAAAAAGTCTCGCGCTCTTCAATCTGCGTAATATGAGTCTCTATCCGTTCTTTGGCGCGATGATAAAGAGAGCGATGAACCTCATCGAGTAAATCATGGGCTGAAGAGAGCACCTCTTCACGAGAGAGAAATTTTTTGTCTTTATGTCCTAATGTGCGGAGCGCCACACAGAGTTTTCCCTCTTCAATTTCACGCATTCCCACTTCAATTCGGATCGGAACACCTTTTTTAATCCAGTGCCAAATTTTTTCACCACCGCGCAGATCCCTTTGGTCAATATATGAGTCAATCGCCCGATCTTTATATGCAATCTTTTTTAGGTCCCTTGACAGCTCTTCACAATAGTTTAAAATAGTCTCTTTAGTCTCTTCCTTATGGATAATTGGAATAATCACAACATGGGAAGGGGCAATAGCGGGAGGTAAAATAATACCGTCATCATCACCATGCACCATAATCATTGCACCAATAATGCGCGTTGTAAATCCCCATGAAGTGGTCCAGGCCAGTTCCTCTTTTCCTTCTTGCGATAAGTATTTGATCCCTGCTGCTTTTGAAAAATTTTGACCGAGAAAATGCGAAGTACAAGCTTGGAGAGCTTTTTGATCTTGCATCATCATCTCAAAAGTATAGGTATGGTCAGCGCCGGGAAAGCGCTCATTTTCCGACTTCTCCCCACGAATCCCGGGCAGGGCTAAAGACTCTTCACAAAATTCCGCGTATTGATCGAGCATTTTACGCGCATCTTCCATTGCCTCATCTTTAGTTGCATAGGCCGTATGCCCTTCCTGCCACAAAAATTCGGCAGTGCGCAAGAAAATACGGGGGCGCATCTCCCAACGGACAACATTGGCCCATTGATTAATTTTAAGGGGCAGATCGCGATAAGACTCAATCCATTTGGCAAACATCTCACCGATAATCATTTCAGAAGTGGGGCGCACGATCAGAGGCTCTTCCAAAGGCGAAGCGGGAATCAACTTCCCTTCTCCATTTTGCTCAAGGCGGTGATGCGTCACAACAGCGCATTCTTTTGCAAAACCTTCGACATGCTCGGCTTCTTTTTCAAAATAGCTAAGGGGAATAAAGAGAGGGAAATAGGCATTTTGAACCCCAAGCGCTTTAAAGCGAGCATCAAGCCCTCTTTGGATATGCTCCCACATGGCATATCCCCACGGCTTAATCACCATACAACCGCGCACCGGGGAGTGTTCGGCGAGCTCCGCAAGTTTGATTGCTTCTTGGTACCATCCCGGAAAATTTTCGCTACGCGTTGGAGTCACTGCCGTCTTAGGAGCCATTGTCTTAACCTTTATTTTTGGAGAGAAGTGTAGATATACTATGCCAAGATTGCTAACAACATTCAACTATTTTAGTAGACAATTCTTGTTTTAAAAGAGATCTGGCCTCGGCCAAATCACGAGCGCTCCACCCTTCAGGTAAAAGGCTAAAACTATTTTGCTTCATGGCCTCAATCACTTCAGGGCTTTTAATGATTTGATGGAGAAGTTCTATGTGAGGATAGCCAATTGAAATACTGCCTTGATGGAGAAATGCATGGCTCTTGCGCCTTTGAGCCGCTCCGGCCACCTTTTTCCCATCGAGCATCACATCATAGATCGTCGGCTTAGCCATACAAAATTTTTGAACGTGTAAATGGGGATCGCTCGGATCCGTAGGCAATAACGACAACCGGCTTTTTTTTAAAAAGCTTTCAACCGCAGCCGTCACTATTTGATTGACAAAGCGATAATTATCCAAAACCCGTGTGGAATATCCCAAATGACCTTGGGGAATAATGAGGGCAAAAGCCAAATCCCAGATGTGAAAAATCATGCCGCCCCCCGTGGGCCGTCGACCCAAATCAATCCCGAGCTCTTTGGCCTTATCTATATATAAATAATTTTCAGGATCAATAAAGTAGCCATAGGTCATCGAGGGCTTTTTCCACTCATATAGGTGCAAAATGGGGTCTGAATCAGGTCGAATTTCCTTAAGAAGCCTCTGATCCAAATCCATATTTTCCTGCGCTAAGCGCATTTGATTTTCTATAATTTGAACCATTTACCCAATTACCCCACTTGCGGTATACTATTGTGAGACCAATTGCGGATAAAAAATATCCTTACATATCGATCAAACATTTTTTTGTCTTTGAATTATAAATGGTTAAACAAAAAGTGGGAAGGATTATTGCCCATATTTACCTTGATTGATATAAGGACATTTTCATAGGGATCATAAAATAGTCATATTTTTTGATATTATTAAAAATAATTAGTAAGGCGGATATCCATGTTTGACAAGTTTACCAATCGAGCAAAGCAAGTCATCAAACTAGCAAAAAAAGAAGCTCAAAAACTCAACCACAACTACTTAGGTACAGAGCATATATTGCTTGGACTTCTCAAACTTGGTCAGGGAATAGCAGTCAATGTCCTCAAAAATTTGGGCGTCGACTATGAAACCATTCTATCCGAAGTCGAAACCGTTGTCGGCTTCGGTCCGGAAATCCAAATTTATGGCGATCCCACTCTGACGGGAAAAGTCAAAAAAGTCTTTGAATTCGCCAATGATGAAGCCTCCTCGCTCAACCACAACTATGTTGGAACGGAGCACCTTCTTCTCGCGCTCATTCGCCAGCCCGATGGAATCGCCGCACAAATTTTAGAAAACCTCAATGTCAATCTCAAAGAAGTGCGCAAAGAAGTCCTTAAAGAGTTAGAAACCTTTAATCTTCAACTCCCCCCTATGGGCGTTAGCCCCACTTCTCAAAGTTCTTCTTCCGCTAAAACAGATAAAGCCCCTACGTCAGATAAAATGCCCGCCCTTAAAGCTTATGGTCACGACCTGACTGAAAAATGCCGCCTCGGGGAACTCGATCCGGTGATTGGACGTAAAAGCGAAGTCGAACGCCTCATCTTAATCCTCTGCCGACGTCGCAAAAACAACCCCGTTCTTGTCGGAGAAGCAGGCGTTGGTAAAACAGCGATTGTCGAAGGCCTTGCCCATGCGATTGTCGAAGGCAATGTCCCTGATAATTTGGCTAAAAAGCGGCTCATCTCTCTTGATCTCACATTGATGATTGCAGGAACTAAATACCGTGGACAATTTGAAGAGCGGATTAAAGCCGTTATGGATGAAGTCAAAAAAAATGGTAATATTCTCCTTTTTATTGATGAGATTCACACCATCGTCGGTGCCGGTGCTGCAGAAGGGGCAATCGATGCTTCGAATATCCTGAAGCCGGCTCTTTCTCGAGGAGAAATCCAATGTATTGGAGCAACCACACTCGATGAATACCGCAAACATATTGAAAAAGATGCCGCTCTTGAGCGCCGCTTCCAAAAAATTCAAGTCGCCCCACCATCGATTGATGAATCGGAAGAGATTTTGAGAGGACTCAAAACAAAATATGAAGAACATCATAAGTGTATGTACACCGATGCGGCGATTAGTTCTGCCGTTTTCCTTTCCGATCGTTACTTAGTCGGCCGTTTTCTTCCCGATAAGGCCATCGATTTGATTGATGAGGCAGGGGCAAAAGCGCGTATTTCGATGATGTATCAACCCCACGAAGTCACTGCGCTTGACCAAGAAATTGAAACGACAAAAAATGCTAAAGACACAGCCATCAATTCTCAAGAATATGAAAAGGCTGCAAAACTGCGCGACCAAGAAAAACAGCTGCGCGAGCAACTCGAAGATTTAAAAATTCAGTGGGAAAAACGCAAAGAGGAACACCAAGTCATTGTCGATGAAGATGATATCGCAATGGTGATTAGTAAGTTAACCGGTATTCCAACAACACGCCTCACCGAAGCCGAAACGCAAAAAGTCTTGAAAATGCAAGAAGTATTAAAAGATAAAGTCATCGGCCAAAGCAATGCCCTTGATAAAGTCTGTAAAGCCATTCGCCGGAGTCGCGCTGATATTAAAGACCCAAACCGCCCCATTGGAGCCTTCCTTTTCCTCGGCCCAACCGGCGTGGGTAAAACACTGCTTGCACGCAGCCTTGCAACTGAGATGTTTGGTGGTGAAGATGCTCTCATTCAAGTGGATATGTCCGAATACATGGAGAAATTCGCCGTCAGCAAAATGACCGGCTCCCCTCCGGGATACGTCGGCTATGAAGAAGGTGGACAGCTCACGGAACAAGTGCGCCGCCGCCCCTATTCCGTTGTCCTCTTTGATGAAGTGGAAAAAGCCCATCCCGATGTCATGAATCTCCTCCTTCAAATCCTTGAAGAAGGGCGCCTCACCGATTCATTTGGCCGAAAAGTCGATTTTAGAAATACAATCATTATCCTCACTTCTAACCTCGGCTCTGAATTGATTCAAAGAACAACGGAAGTTGGTTTCAATGTCCAAGAAGGGATCCCCGATTTTAGTACGATGGAGAAAAAGATCGATCAGGCTGTCAAAAAACACTTTAAACCTGAGTTTATCAACCGTTTAGACTCTACGGTTATCTTTAAAGCGCTTGATAAAACCGATCTATGCAAAGTGATTGATCTCGAAGTCGCTAAACTTTCGAAACGCCTTGAATCAAAAAATATTTCGATTCAGCTCGATGAAAAAGCAAAACTCTTCCTCGCCGATCGCGGATATCAGCCTGAAATGGGGGCAAGACCTATTCGCCGCACCATTCAGCAACATCTTGAAGATCCTCTTTCTGAAAAACTTCTCCTAGACCCCGAAACTCCCCGCGAATATGACATTTCGCATGAAGAGGGTAAGGAAGAGCTCAACTTTGTAGAGAAAAAGAGAGAGAAAGAAAAAGAGAAGAAAAAGAAGAAACTGGCAACAGCCAGCGCATCTTCAGCTGAAGAGTAGCGCCCTAAAGGGAACGCCCAATCTGCAGCCAAAGCCCGTCAAAAAATCGAGTAGAAGGGGGGCTTCTCGCCCCCGTCCTCTCACACCACCGTATGTACGGAACCCCGTATACGGCGGTTCATGATTACATAGATGAAATTTGTCCATTTGAGTATAATCTCGACTTTGCAACTTTTTGGGCCTGCTTGCCTCATCTATTTGCTTTCGGACGCTCGACCTACGGTCGAACTAGGAGATTATTAAAACCTAGAAGGGGTAAAAAACCCCTTCTAGGTTTTAATAATCTCCCGAAAACAAATATCTCGAGGCCTTCAGGTCCAAAAAGTTACAAAGTCGAGATAATCGGCATGATTTGTGTACCTCATTAGGAATTATCAATCACATTGAAAAATAGAGCCGCAATAGCATACATCCTTTATAACAGTCTATCTTTCCCCTTTTGGGGATTGTTTTATCTTATTCCCGTTATATTGTATAAAGACCTAAATGCTAGTGTAATGCAGATAACTTTATTGAGTATTATTAAGCCCGTATCCGCACTTTTATCCCCATACTGGAGCCAAAGAGTGCGTTTAATGCATGGCAGGCTTATCTCTAATATAGTTTGGGGTAATATTTTTAGGTTTCTTCCTTTTTTACTCTGTCCATTTGCTTCTAGTCCGTGGTTTTATATTTTGGCATTTGGTCTACATATGGTGTTTTGTAGAGGAGTTACGCCCACTTGGATGGAAATACTCAAAATTAGTTTTTCGGATAAGCAAAGAGGGAAAGTATTTGCTTTAGCCTCGTCGATTGATTACATGGGGATGATATCCCTTCCATTTATCTTTGGAGGGTTATTAGACAAGATACCGGGTGTCTGGAGATGGTTGTTCCCAATAACGGCTCTGATTGGAATGCTAGGCTCTTTAGTCGCTAAATTACTTCTTAAATCAAAGGAAGTTGATGAACAACCGGTAGCTACCACAAAAAACATGAAGGAAACATTGATCTCACCTTGGAAAGATGCATGGTGCCTAGTCGTTGAGAGAAAAGACTTTGCTTGGTTTCAGTGGGGCTTTTTTTTAGGAGGTGCGGGACTCATGGTTCTGCAAACTTCTCTTCCGACTTATTTTGTTGATTCTTTGCACCTCTCTTATAGAGAGCTATTGTTTGCAATCGCTGCCCTTAAAGGGGTAGGTTTTGCCCTATCCTCACCACTTTGGGTTAAATGCATCAATAAGCTCGGTATACTTGTTACTTGTATTGCAGTTACATTTTTCGCCGCTATTTTCCCTTTTCTTCTTATGATAGCCCCATCATTTCCGAGTTTAATTTTTATTAGCTACTTATTGTATGGAATCATGCAAGGAGGAAGCGAATTAAGCTGGAAACTGTCCGGACCCATTTTTTCCAAAAAAGCTAGTAGTATTCCTTATAGCTCTTTAAATATTCTGACAGTGGGGATCCGAGGCCTTATTTTCCCTGTACTTGGAACAGTAATCTTTACCTGCACTCAAAGCTATAACGTTGTATTTACTCTTGGCATGATACTTTGTGTTAGTGGAAGCCTCTCAATGTATTTCAACCATAGGCGCCAAGGTGCCCTCCTAAAACAACAAGAAATTCTTTCTGTTGAACGCTGAAGAGTTATTCTTCATCTTCTTTATCGCAGGATTCTTTATCTTTTTTAGATTTATCGTCTTTTTTTTTCTCATTAGCTTTTGCTTTTATTTCGGTGTCGCGCTTTTCCTTCAAATAATCCCCATATGCTTCTGCATCCGCTAAGCCATCTCCACTGGGGAAAGCGGCGCAGGTATTAATCTGTGAAAAGCAAAGTGAGGTGAATATAACGATCAAAAATCTATTCATTGTAAACTCCTTATAAAAACAAATATGTTCAATAAATATACTGCTCGTTATTACATTTCTGATTTTTAACTTACAGAAGAAAAAATCTATAGACATTTTCATTAAGATTTTGTTAATATACGGTTTTTTTTTAATCGTGTAATCAGATGACATCACCTACTTTAAATTTCACAACGGCATCGAGCTGTCTAGAAACAATATTACAGTATTCCCTATCGAATTCCGGTATAACCTATTCGCCCAACATTGATTTTTCAATTTTCGGATTGGCTGCAGTGAGTACGCTATTCTACTATAATGATCTGATAAGCAAAATTGATGAGAAGTGGGATGTATCAAAATCAATTGAACAATTCTTTATCCCCCTTCCTTCTAAATTCCCATTACCTGTTGACTCCTCTTCTCTTTTCTCTGAAGATGATTCGGAAAATAGCGCCCCCCCTTTAAAGCCGAGTGCACGAGAAATTGCTACAAAAATTGCCTTTTATATCACTCCATTGATCCTCAATTACTTGATCTCTAAGCTAGCCATCTTTGCACTTAATCACTCTATGGGAATGATAGGGCCAATTCCCGGATTTTCATCAGAAAATACATCCATAGAAGTTCAACCTTCTTATTTTTCCCAAGCTGCTCAGACTTTTCAACTCATGCGCATCATCCAATTGGCAACATCCGTTGTTTTGTTTGGCGTGTCATCTCTTTCACACGAGTGTTTGCAAATTGGAGCACTGGCTTTAAGCATTTCTTTTGCATCGCGTACTCAATGGCTTATCGCCACGATCACTGATCCCACCAAAAGAAGTTTTTTTGTTCCGGGGTTTGGCCAATGGGATTTTGCTCCTCGCTTCACACTAATACAGCGAGTAAATATTTCTGATTCTCTTGAGCTGCTTCAATCTAGAGCTAATGATATTGGAAATCTTTTTCAAAATCTCATAACAAATTTAAAAAACGGCGACTTCCGGATCACCCCTGTAAAACAAACCCATGTCGAAAAAATTCCTACGGCGTATCGAAAAGTTAATAATACGGGGCAATTTGAACCCTATTTGTATCGGTATGAAACGAGAATTTCCTGGGAGATTATCACAACACTTTCAATTCAAATCAAACAACAACTAGAAAAGATTTGGGATGCCACAACCTCTGTTACGTGTACTCTAGTTGGACAATTCACTCCTATAGAGGGAATCCCGGTATCCGCATCTACTAAAGTTCAATTGTTGTGAACGCCTTCGGTTTCCTCCAAAATAGTGGACGCCTCCTCACTTGCATCTTGCCTCTCGGCAGCGCCTCTCTGATTTGGAAATAAAGATCCTCCCGGAAATGAGATCCCCAATAAAGAATGCAACGGATCTGCTTTTTCCTCCTCAAATAATGCATCCGCAAAAGGCAGCTGCTCATCAGCTTCAAAAGACATTCCCAGAAAATCAGATGCCCTATCTACAACATCGCCATCCTCAGTTTCCAAAGAACTACTATCATCCGAGTCAATTGAACCACTATCGGTATAATCCGGTTCATCATCACCGGCTCCCGATCGAACACATGTCTTGCTACTTTCATCGTCAGCCCATTTTCCCCCTGAACCGGCAGGCTCACTCTGATGTGAATTTGTAACAGGTTTGTAATCAATTGCAGAAAGTAAGTCATCCCCCAAAAGACCTCGAAAATCGGCATCAATCGGAGGCCATGGCGTATCAAATTCAGTTAAATGCTCTTGATTGATGATTGGGGCTGCTATTTTTCTAAATTGATTCTCTATTTCGCTTTTGAGCTTGTCATCTTCCACTGCATTTTTCGGTGAAAATGGATTATGTGACTCATCTAGTGAGCTCCTTTCAGATCGAAAGATATATCCCATAACCATTGAGTCTAGCCCTTCTTCAAGAATCATTCCGGAAATCATTTTCGGAATGTCTTCAATAAACTTAGCACATTGACTAAGCGCATCTAAATATTCCTCTCTTTCGACTAAATGGGCAGGTATTTTATATCGTGGTACTTGACGTCCTTCCGGAATACGAGAAATATCGACAGGTACCAATTGAGCCATTTCTCGCATTTGGGTTATATGTGAAGGCGCATCTGAAACAGAACGACGACTAGGTGAGAGAGGAACTGACATAAAAACACCTCATTTATCTATTGAATAGGGGGCAAACGAGCTAAAATAATAAATGAAACGTGATTTTTAAAACACCCCTTCGATGAATAGAGGAGGTTTTTGGATGCGATTCAGTTGGAACGAGGATAATCCTTTGATTCCCACTGCTTGATAGTATCGAGCAGAATATTTTTTTCAGGTCGAGATTGAAACAGCGCGCGCATTTTCGGATCACTTGTTAGATAGGCAATTTTTGCTAGGAGATTGAGATGATGTTTGTCATCTGAAGCAAAAAGAAAGAAACAGGTATGTACTTTTTCCCCATCAAGAGCCCCCCAATCAATGGGCGTTTCTAAAAAAACGGGGCAGACAAGATCAAAAGAGCTTTTTATGAGAAAATCTCGCGTATGAGGAATCGCAATGCCATGTCCTAGAGCCGTAGGCATTAGGCTTTCTCGATCTAGAAGCATTTCACCTACACCTTCTGCATCAACACCAAGCAGCAAAGAGATTTCTTGCATCACATCTCGAATCAATGTCGCTTTATCTGAGGAGACATGTTTATGGATCACTCCCCCTTTATGGATCGCTCTAAATAGGCTAAATTGTTGCCACCCTTTTTTGCTTGAGAGAGCGGGATCTATCGATTGCTCATTAGAATAGATCTCTTTTTCTTGAGGCGTATGAGAGGGTCTCAAGCGATGACTGAGCATCCAATTCTCAATTTCAGTGCGACTAAACCGGTATTGGTGATGCAATTTATATGCGGGGATTTTCCCCTCACCAAGCCAACGGCGAATTGTCGTTTCCGAAACATGCAAAAGCTCTGCAACATCTTTAATCTTGAGATCCATAATGTTTCCTTTTTTTACCCATTCGGCACGAATGAGATTTATAGCACAAAAACCGGTAGACCACCAAATATTTTTTAACTCACATACGCAAAAAGATGTTCGCCATCAGATTTGCGTATGTGAGTTTAAGAAAGTTGCTGAAAGGCCGCTTCTCTTGATTTGGTCATAATGAGGTGATTTCGGATATCCCCGCTTCGCATTTTTTTTGTAATTGAGGAGAGGATATGAAGATATTCATTTTGACGATCGGCAGGTCCCCCAATCAGAAAAACGACACGCACCGGCGCATGATCAATAGAGTTCCAATCAACGCCCTTTTTCGTGAGTATTCCAACGGCAATAAAAAAATCACTATAGATATCAAGTTTGGCATGGGGAATCGCAACGCCAAGACCAATTCCGGTTGAAACAATCTTTTCTCGTTGTAAAATCGCATCAAAGAAAAGCTCCGGATCGTGAATTTTGCCATTTTCGTAGAGTAAATCAGTTAAAATGCGCAAAACATGATCTTGATCCTTTGGCTCATCAATAAATGTGATGAGTTCAGGATCAAATACAATCCCCTCTTCCAGGCTAACCGGAGTCTCATTGATTAGGCTTATTTCATCATCCATAACTATATTTCCTATAATCCTGTCGAACCAAACCCCTTAATCCCTCGATCAGAAAAAGCGAGCTCTCTCTCTACCATAATAAAGTTAGCTCTCTCGACTTTAGCGAGCACAATTTGCGCCATGCGAAGACCCTGAGTCACTTCAAAGGGAATGGTAGAATGGTTAATCACCATCAACTGGAGTTCGCCGCGATAATCGCTATCGATCGTTCCGGGAGAGTTGAGAATGGTAATTTGATGCTTCAAGGCAAGCCCACTGCGAGGTCTCACTTGAATCTCATATCCTCCGGGAATTTCAAAAAAAAGCCCCGTGGGGATTAACTTTACATGTCCCGGTTCGATTATAATTGGCACCTCATTTGCCGCGCATACATCCGAACCTGCAGCTCCATCCGACATATAACAAGGTAATACTGCCCCTTGTTTTAGCTTTGTCATCACTTCGATCTCTTCTCTATGCATATCTCACTCTCATTTGCGGCAATGTGCCGATAAAAATTCTATCATTAAAACGATTTTCCGTTTTAATTCTTTGCGAGGAGCAATACAATCAATCATTCCCTTTTCTAAAAGGAATTCCGATCGTTGCGCTCCCGGCGGCAATTTGTGACCAATCGTCTGCTCAACAACGCGAGGGCCTGCAAAGCCAATTAAAGCTTTAGGCTCAGCGATAATAATATCACCTAAAAAGGCAAAAGAAGCGGTCACCCCTCCGGTTGTCGGATTCGTCAATACTGAAATATAAGGTAACCCCGCTTCGCTATGTTTTGCAAGTGCTGCCGATGTTTTCGCCATTTGCATCAACGATAATGTGGATTCTTGCATTCGAGCACCTCCCGATGCGGAAACAATAATCATTGGAAGTCGATGAGAGGTTGCATGTTCAATGATCAGCGTTAGCATCTCGCCTACGACAGATCCCATTGATCCGCCCATATAGCTAAAATCCATAATAGCAAGTGCCGTCTTGTGCCCTTCCATCTCACACACTCCGACAATCACCGCTTCTTTCCGCTTTGTCTTATCTTTTGCCCTTGCAATGCGCTCGATATATTTTTCGGAATCTTCAAAAGAGAGTGGGTCTTTCGCTTCTAAATGATCAAACATTTCGACAAATGTCTTCTCATCTGCAAGCAATTGAATGCGTTGTTGAAGTGTAATGCGGTAATGAAAGTTGCATTTGGGACAGCAATTGATGTTGTTTTTCAATTCACTTTTGTGAATTGTTTCCTCACATCCGCTGCATTTAATCCACCCGCTAAATCCGTCACTTTTTGCCGATTCGATTTTGATTTTAGGTTTTTGTCTTGAAAAAAGCCGCATGAGTCCCACTAGACTCTCCTTTTAATGTCATTTGAGGAGAGAGTATAGCACAAAAATCAATTCTACTCAATAGCAGCACGCGTAGTTAAAATTTTAATGAATGGTATAACCTCTTGTTTTCAAGTGCTTTCTGAGTGACAGGACCAATAGGAACAAATTTTTTTCCTAAGAAAGGCCCCCTATATATATTAAAAAAAATATTAACAATTGAAGGACTCGTAAAATAGACCTGATCATAGAGATCAAGAGAAGGGATTTCTACACCCGGTTTCGCTTGTGTTGTATATAAATCGATGACCTCTATAGAAGCACCTCTCTTAAGACATTCTTCGAAGAGGTTAGGACGTGCGAGCTGTGAGCGCGGATAGAGAATATGCGCTTTTTCAAGACGCTCTTCCCTCAATAAATCAATGAGTCCCTCCTGTGTATATTGTTGCGGGATTTTTGCTGAAATTCCACAAGTGCTTAAGGCATAAGCAGTTGAGGGGCCGATGGCAAACACTTGAGCCACAACTTCTTGTGGGTTTTCCTTTTGAAAAAAAATCTTTACGGCCTGCTTTGAAGTGATCACGAAATGGGTATAATGAGCCAATGGAAACCTCAGAGAAAAGGGCAAAGGCCAAATCTCAATTAAAGGGAGGTGATCGACATCATGCCCCTCTTTTAAATGAGACGGATCAAGTCCGAGATATAATACGCGCATCTATTGCCTCAAATAAGTCTCTCATCTCAAGATCTTCTTCTCGACAAACAATAGCGAGCTTCCCCTGATTAGCGGCTGTTTCTCCCGGAAGACTCATCCAATTCAAATGGAGAAGATCGAGGCGAATCAAAGCTGCTTTGGCAATCACCACGCCATCGATTGAGGTATCATCTAGGGCTTTCAACCTCGATTCAATCGTCCCGCGAATATCGCAGCAAACCAAATCAGGCCGCAAATGGCGGATCACCTCATCTCTTCGCTGAGATGATGTGGCTATCACTCCCCCCAAAGGAATGGTATCAAAGGCGGATCCCGGTTTCATAACGAGACAATCGGACGGATCCACTCCATGCGTAATCGCAGCAATACTGAGTCCTTTGCAAAGAGGACTTGGAAGATCTTTTGCCGAATGGATAGCAATGCGCGCCTCATTGTTTAAAAGAGCCTCGTCCATTTCTTTTGTAAAAAAATCAGTTTGTCCCAGATCGCGTAAAGAGGTCTTTAAATCGATATCGCCGTGAGATTGAATGCACTGAATAGCAAAGCAGATATTAGCATCGATCTTTTGAAGGAGGGCCAGTACTTCTCGAACTTGGACCTGTGACAATTTTGAGGCGCGGGCTATACAAGCAATCTCCATTGGGGCCCTCCTATCCGAGCAGTAAGTCAACAGCCTCTTCGACCATTTCAACACCTTTCAAATCAATCGAGTTTTGCAAAGATTTTGAAATCGAATGACAATTTTTTTTCGGTAAAATACATTGTTTGAATCCGAGATGGATCGCCTCTTTAATGCGACTCTCAATGCGGGGAATGGAGCGAACCTCTCCCCCCAGCCCCACCTCACCAATCACAATGGTATGTGATGAGATCGACTTGGTGCAAAATGATGAGGCAATCGACATTAAAATACCCAAATCAATGGCAGGCTCAATAATTTTCATCCCACCGGCAATCGATACATAGACATCGAGCGAATGGAAATGATACCCCATTTTCTTTTCTAAAACGGCAAGCAATAATCCCAATCTGTTTTGATCAATTCCATTGGAGCGGCGTGTTGAGGTGGCAAAATTAGCCGAGGCGACAAGCGCTTGGATTTCAACGAGAATAGCTCGAGATCCCTCAAGCGTCGGAACAATTGCAGAACCGGGAGATTCTCGGATTCTCTCACTTAAAAACACCTCTGAAGGATTGCTTACCTCAGAGAGGCCGATAGAGCGCATTTCAAAAATAGCGACTTCATCCGTAGGACCAAAACGATTTTTAATGGCGCGTAAAATGCGGAAACCATGCTGCCGATCCCCTTCAAAGTCAAGCACGGTATCGACAAGATGCTCTAAAACGCGAGGACCGGCGATTTCACCCGTTTTTGTCACATGACCAATCAAAAAAGTGGTAATCCCTCTTTTTTTAGCAATATGCATGCATTCCATTGCGATCTCTTTCACCTGCGTGAGAGATCCGGGGAGAGAAGGGATATCACTTTTGTAGACGATTTGAATTGAATCGACAATTAAAATGTCAGGGCGAATCAGTTCGATTTGATCTTTAATATGAGAAAAGACCGTTTCATTATAGAGATAAATATTAGGGTGGTTCACGCCGATGCGCTTTGCTCGAAGCGATGTTTGATAAACAGACTCCTCTCCGCAAATATATAAAACTTTTTTCCCCTGCTCTGCCAATTTCTGAGATAAGATCAGCATCATCGTTGATTTGCCTATGCCGGGCGCCCCCCCGATAAGAGATAAAGATCCCATCACAATGCCGCCGCCAAGCAGGCGATCCACTTCTTTCATCCCCGATGAGGTGCGCTCAGCATCTTCAAATGTCACCTGATCAATCCGAACAGGGACAGCGACCGGAGTGTCTTTGATATCAAAGCGTCCTTTTGATTTGGGATCGATGACCTTCTCTTCAACGAGAGTATCCCAATTCTGACACATGGGACAACTTCCCGACCATTTATATTGCTGATGGCCGCATTCATGACAGGCCCAAATTGCTTTAACTTTTGTTGCCATTTGATTCTAACCTTAAGCGTCATCCCCCCTTACTCATGGGGAAAGATTTTTAATTTTTTTAAGGGCTTCTTTAGCTGCTGCAAGTTGAGCCTCCTTCTTTGAGGCCCCTTCTCCCCGAGCAAGTTCTTCGGCCTGAAAATAGACGCCGATGATAAATACCTTATCATGTCCCGGCCCCTCTTCGCTAATCAAGTGATACTCGGGATGTTGCTTATAGAGCTTTTGCATATGATCTTGGAGCAATACTTTTGCATTCTCTTCCGGATGGTCAATGGCCTCTTGGATATCCTCACAAAAATGCTCAAGAAAAAAGGCCTTAGCCCGGTCAAACCCGCTATCGAGATAAATCGCGCCGATCACCGCCTCAAAAAAATCAGCCAAAATCGTTTGACGCCCTTTTCCTTGGTTGCGGCTCTCTCCTCTTCCCGTCATAATGAATTCCGCAATGCCCAACTTATCTATATATTTCACACAGGCCGGCGCCTCAATCAACTGTGATTTGAGATGGGAGAGCTTTCCCTCATCTTGGGTGGATAAAAGGCGATAGAGTTCGTCGCAAACAATGAGTCCCAAAACGGCATCTCCTAAAAATTCGATCCTTTCATTATGCTCAAAATCGATATCGCGATATTCATTCATAAAAGAAGAATGGATACAAGCCATGCGCAAAAGGGCAATATCCTTGAAGCGGTAATTCAGTTTCTCTTCAATAAGAGCTAAATTATTTTCAAATAATTCCAAGTCAAACATCAACAATATCCGGAAAATTCCCAATAGGGCTACCGATTTATATTGGGATAAGTTATTATTTTTGTCACGTGATTTACAGAAACAAGTTATGGCCCACATAAAAGATCATCTCCAAACAATTGAAACGAATTATATTTTTAGTTTTGTCAGTGAACAAAAACGCCTTTTTGATCCCAAGCAATTGATCGATCTTGGAATTGGTGATATTGCCTATCCTTTAAATGATTTCATCTCGAATGCCCTCCAAAAAGCAACTCAAGAGATGGCCGGCTCCTCAAAACTCTATGGATATGGCCCTGAATGTGGGTATCTCTTTTTAAAAGAAGCCATTTTGAGTCAATGCAGTGCCTATCACTCATTCACCCCTGATGAAGTCATTATTACTGATGGCATTGCAACACCCATCACCTTATTTCCCCTCTTGATGCACCCCTCCACTCGCTTCGCCATTCAATCCCCCTCTTATCCCGCTTATTTAGAAATCATGAAACTGCAAGGAACGGCCCCCTCTCATATTGAACTGCTTCCCGCGCAATATAAAGAGACGCTTTCTTTTCCCCTTCCGACATCCAAAGTCGATGTCATTTATCTCTGCTCTCCCCACAACCCAACAGGGATTGCGCTAACGCGTCAAGAATTGAAGCAATGGGTTGAATATGCAAAACAAAATGATGCCCTCATTTTGTATGACGGAGCTTATCAAGCCTTTATTACACGCGATGAGGTCCCCTCTTCAATTTATGAAATCGAGGGAGCGGATGAAGTGGCCCTTGAATTTTGCAGTTTTTCCAAATCAGCCGGCTTTACCGGATTGCGCTGCGGTTATTTTATTTGCCCCCAAAAAATCCATGTTAGAGCCAATGGCCATCTGACGTCTCTTCTGAAACTCGTGACTTATGCACGCATAGTGACATCGAACGGGGTCGCCTATCCGGTACAAAAAGCAGCGGAAATGGCCCTATCTTTTGAGGGAAAAAAACATATCGGACGCGATATTGCCAAATACCATGAAGCGACAGCAGTTTTAAAAGAAGGGCTCAATCAACTCGGCTTCACCTCATATGGAGGCATCGATTGCCCCTATATTTGGTGGAAAATCCCGACAGATCAGACATCCATCTCCTTTTTTGAGTTTCTGCTCAACCAACTTCATATTGTCGCCGTTCCGGGAAGCGGTTTTGGCAAGGACTCAGAAGGATATATGAGATTATCAGGCCTTACGACAATCGAAAAAGCAACCCAAGCTATCCAACGTCTTACAACTACCTACAGAGAAGTTTATGCGCATTAATGTCACTGAAAAAGAAATTCGGCAATTTAAAGAAGGGCATGGAATTGAATTCGACCACCCCTTTTCCGATCAAGAAATCACCACTTTATTGGATATTGGAAAAAAAGAGGCGCAATGGAAATCCTCTCGCAATCTTTTTCTCCGCTATCCCCAAGTACAAAAAATTTTTCTTAAGCGCTCTCTTCTATCTGTCTTTACCGCTCTAAACCATCAAAAATCATTTCGCATTGCTTTTGACCAACTCCTCTTTCCCGCGCCCGATGTAGCGCCCCTCCCCTCTTTATTTAAATCACCACACCCCTTCGGATCTCAGTTTTGTTTTCAATCTTTGCGCTGTGGGGCTATTCTTTGCCTTGAACCCATTGAGATTGAGGCAGAACTCCCCTTCACGCAATCCCCCCACTCTCTTTATTTTTTTCCTGTGGAAAAACTCATCTCATTTGAGCCACTCATCCGCGCACGGCAAGGACTCTATTTGCTCATAGGATACGGAAGCAATGATCTCATTTATCGGGAGGAACCGAATGACCCTTTTCAACATGAGCTCAAACGCAAAGGCCTTGCCTTTGGAGATAAGGTTCCCAATTCACTCTCTCCATTAGTCTTTGCATAATAAAGAACAGTTAAAGATTGAAAAAAAAACCATTGAGGTTCAGACTTGACTCATTAACTTTGTTGCTATCCAAAGATGAATACAAAAGAAGCTTATTACAAACACCTTCTCGATAAAAAGCTCAAGCAGAGTCGCTACAAGCAGCTCAAATGTATTTTGCCTCTTGACGATACGCATGCAAACCAAAATGAAAAGCCACTACTCAATTTCAATTCTTCCGATTTTTTAGGACTTGCGCAGCACCCTTTCGTCAAAAAAAACACGATTAAATATGTGCTCAAATGGGGCGCAGGCTCTTCTGCTTCCCGACTGATCACGAGTCATTTAGAAACACAATATCAACTAGAAAAACGCCTTGCCTGCATCCTCAATCGAGAATCGACATTTTTCCTTAATCCTCTACAAAATATCCATGAACTCATTTTGTCCCCTATTGCCGTAAAAGAGGCCGTCCTCTTTATCGATGAGGGAATTTTCTCTCAAATAAAAAAAGCGGCACACCGTACGTCTGCTAAAATACTTTTTTTTCACCACAATGATCACTTGCATTTGAAACAACTTCTTGAAGAGTATCCTGACCCCGATCTCCCGAAAGTGATTTTATCTGAATCGATCTTTCAAGCATTTGGCGATCTAGCTCCGATTAAAGAACTGGTCGATCTCTCTAAAAAACACCAAGCCCTTCTATATATTGACGACTCTTTGAGTTTTGCTGCAATGGGACACAGTGGATTTGGCCTTGCCGCTACAAAAAAAGGCATTGATATCGTGGTTTCTTCCTTTGGTCGATCTTGTGGAAGTTTCGGCTCTTTTGTCGTTAGCAGTGAAATGATGAAAGAATTCCTCCTTTCTTTTTCACCCGAACTCGCAGCCGATACGTTATTGCCTCCGGCAGCCCTCGGAGCCATCGAAGCCTCTCTTGACCTCATCCCCGATATGCACGAAGAGAGGATGCGCATCGCCTACCTCAGCAAAGAAATGCGCGAAGCTCTTCATGACGAGGGAATTGCAATCGGATCAACAACAACACACATTATTCCCGTTCATCTCAGAAATGATAATGAACTCTTCAGCCTTTCCCACTATTTTGTCGAAGAACAAATTCTCGCTCAAAACTTAAAATCAAATGGATTAACGACACATCCCACCATACGCCTCACAATCAACGCACTCCATACTAAAGAGCAAATCAAAGCCTTCTCAGAGCGCCTCAAACACTGGAAACGCCCTTTATCTTATGAAAAGGCGTTTCAATAGACCTCTATTCGGCATACCGCTGCATCAATGTAGAAAATAAAAAGCAAAGAAGAATAATCAACAGCGATACTCCAATTCCAACATCCGTCAAATAATACCCGACTTTAATATTGAGAATGGTCACCCCTGCATAGAAAAAATCGAGGATACCGCATGTTAATCCTCTAAAATTTGCATCAACAGAACTTAAAATAATATCATAGGCAAAAGGAAGGGCAAAAAAAACGACCGTTGAAAAAATCACCAAATGGGTAGGCACATCGATCGAAGTAAAGCCATAAATATATATACAAATCAACGGAATCGAAGCAATCAGCGTGCATAACCCATAATTAATGGTTAAAAGAGAAGCATGAGGTGTTTTTTTATAAAAAATCCCAAAAAGAGCACCAAAGGCACAGGCGACTGAGACTATCGAGAAAAAGAGGGGATTTCCCGTATATCTTACAGATAAGTTATTGATAAAGTAAAAGACAACTTGCGCCGAAATGAATGCTAAAAAGGTATAGGTATATTTTGTTTTCCACTCTTTATGAACAAAACGCTGAATGGGAAAGCTAATTTTGCGATGAGAGGCGCGATCTCTTCGATCAAAAAAGAAAAACCATGAGAAAATCAAACTAATCACTAATGCCCAAATCGATGATGCTATATTAAACATCGAAGAGAGTTGAACAAATTTATAGTATAGCCCTGCAGGTAAATTCAAAATCATAAAGGAAATGGCAATGATTTGAATTTTGGGGACATGGGGCAAATTATCAATAAGCCCCGCCTTCAAAAGGGAAAATGGGCTGAAAACAAGAGCGAATAAGACCAAAATCGGAACACTTGTCGGATTATAAAATAAAATAAATAAAAGCCCTAAAGCAATTGCTTGCGAATAGAGCAACACCTTGCGTCGACAAAAAATGTCTGATAAAAACCCAATAATTAAAAGCCCCACCGCTTGAAAAATATTGATCGCACTTGACATGGTTAAGGAGTTTTGATTCAAGGCATTGATCTGACAAGAAATATAAGAATAGGCACAAAGAGCGATGATTGCGGATGAAATCGAATAAATATTATTCTCTTTGAATGTCAGTGCCGTCGCTTTGACTTTAGATAGTGTCATGACTCAGCCCGCTTCTGTAAAATACTAGATAATAAAGTGAGTAGGGGAATAATGAGAATAACGAATAAAAACCCCAAATAGAACATATCTATTAATACAATCGCAATTAAAGAAGCAAAAATAAACATAAACTCAATTAAACCACACACCATGCCTCGATAATTCACGCTGCAGGCGTTCAAAATCACATCGTAAACAAAAGGGAGATAAAACCCGCTCATGCAACTAAAAAAGATGATTTGATAAGCCGGATCATAGCTGTCGCGTATAAAAGCGGCTTGGCAAAGAAGGGGCACAACAGAAAGAACAAACCCAATACCATAAGCCACCGTTAACAATGAGATATGAGGGGTTTTACGATATAAATAGGTCAAAAGAGAGGCGAGCATTGAACCAAATCCCAACACCGAATATAAGCGGGCATTATCGGGATACTTTTCTACTATTGTATCCGTTAAAAAAAATCCGATTTGAATGGGTAGAACGGCGAAAAGCGTCAAAAGCAATCGCTTACTTTGATGATGGTGCACAATTTGATTAAACCGCGGTAAATGTTTATCCTGCAACGCCGCATCTCTTCGATCTTCAAAGAATAAGATCGTAAACAAGAGATTGATGAGTAAAATCACAAATCCAAGCCAAGCCAGCCTGAGTATGTCCATTTTGCTAAACGTCATATATAAGGCCCAAGGGGCCATTTCAAGCACAAATGTTGCTGCAATGAGCTTAACCTTAGAAAAGCGGGGTAAATTATCAACTAAACCCGCACGAGCGACAGCCGGTGGATTGTAAAACAATCCCAGCAATGCAAGGGGCCAATAGGAATGAGGCGCAACCGTAATATGCAAAAACATGGCCACTAATCCTGCAAATTGCGTTAGAATAAGAAGGCGTCTCCGACAATGGTGATCGGATAAATATCCAATCCCAATATTTCCAAATGCCTGCATAATGACCCAAATAACAAAGATATGCAGAGAATGATGCAGCGTGAGATAGAAATAAACAGCTATCACCTGATAGACAAAAATGGAAATCAGCGGGGGAATTCCCGTAATGAGGCCCCGACTTCTCGTTATCGCAACCAATATCTTATCCTTTCAATCACTATATGATTTTACATACCATAAAGGGATCTTTCAGGAGTAAAAAAAAAATCTAAAACTTGATTCCGTAATTCATTGTGATCGTGGGATTGAACTCCCCTTTCGTATCATAGACCGGTTGAGAAAGCCCAATACCCCAAACGCGAGACAGATTTGATTTCATCGCTCTTTCAAAGAGCAAACTGATTTCAGCCATGGCCCGCTCTTTTTCTTCGCTTTTGAAATCAATGACTTTAGCTTCGGCGGACTGATATCCTCCACCAATATTGAGCAATGTCTTATCCCTATTGACCTCGATGGCATAAGAGTAATAGGCGCGGCCGGCAAACCCTTCAATAACCTCCATCGACTGCTCTTCATAGTCAAACCCAATGTGATCCATTAGCCCCTCCTTCTTTTTTTGATTTTCAACCGAAGTCGGTGCTTTTTTCAAATCCATCTCATGCTGCGAGCGGACGTGAAGATCATCATCGGAAGCAAAACTGAGTCCTATCCATATAAGAGCTGTGATGACAATCGATTTTTTTCGAAATACCATAAAATACCCCATTTTAGATCGAGGAGTGACATACAGGCATTAAATGATATGCAACAATAATTTTTTGAACCATAAAAAAAAGTAATAATTCCATTATTTTTCCCTCTTTAAAATAAATTGATCAGACGCTAAATACTCTTGAAAAAAGCGCATACAGTTGGCCGGGCAATGTCTTTTTTTGCGGCTTCTGCACATAAATATCATTCCCACCCATGGTGATCACTCCGGCATTGCTTCTTCCAATGCACCTTTGAATTCTTTTACCGATTCTGTATTTGTTGTCGTGATCTGAGTCTACCGGTTTTTCAGCTTCTACTCGAATATAAACTTCATAGGATGGCTCTAATATCGCATCAATTAACCATGCATCTAGTGTCGTATCGCATGTGCCTGCGCTTCCTTCCGATGACTCTGCCTCTTCTTTCGCGATGCAACCTCGATCATCGATCCGAATCTTTTTCTCGGAATGCGTCCCGGCCACAACAAATAAATGATATCTAAGATCAGAATCCATAGAGGCTTCTTTTTGAATTAACTCTTTAAGTTGAGCAAATTGCGTCTCAATCTCCATCTGAAGCGCATGTGCTCTTCCCTCACCCCGCTCTACTTTCCCTTCCTTAATCACATTGAATTCTACATCAAGCGGAAGCTGCTGACGGATCTCTTTCAGTTCAGGCAGACGGGTAAAATGAGCGCCGGCTAACGCATTAAGCTTTTCAATCGTATCAATCCGTTCACTCTCTGATCTTGAAGAAATAATGCGAAATGATCTGCCCCCCAAAAGAGTCGGATATGACTCGATCACGACCTCTTGCCTAACACATGTGAATACGTCGAAAAATTCATGAATGACTTGTGATTCAATTGTATTATGAGTGACGGCCCATGTCCATGTTCCCTGATTGCATAAATCGCGATACTCAGAGAGCAGTGCTGCGTCATCAAAATCAATCTTTTTCCCATCCAATCGATGCTGAGTTTCAGAATACTTAGCATCGCGCGTTAGATCGGTATAGACTCTCTCTACCTCCCTTTTTAACCCTTGATACTCCCGCTCTTCAAGACGCGCTAGACTATCCGAGCTACCGAATACCCAACCCTGAAAAAGAGTATAGAGATTGCGCATAGTATGATGCACCTGCATATAGCTATAATGAGAAGCACTATAAAAAAAGTTTGAAATTGTTGCCATCTGAATCACCAAATGAAAATTTAGGCATTATTATATGCGATTAAATCTTTAGAGGCTATCTATATCGCTCGTGATTCAAGAGTTGTTTACGCCCTAGTGACGGCAATCGCAACTGCAGCTGTTAAAAAGGCAACTAAGCCAACTTGGCGGGTGATAGCGCGCTCAGCTAGTCCTGTTTCATCTGATTCCGGTGCCTCGGAAACACCCCCTAGAGATATGGGTGAAGCATCATCAGATCGATCACTAAGAACATCTGAATCTCTTGGAGTATCAACGCCGGCAGCATCTAACCAAGCCATGCCGGATCTACGAGCCTCTGAAACATGAGAAGCCTCAGATGTTGGAGTCGAAGGGGCACTTTCTCTTTTCTTAGCGGCCCTATTCACTGCATCCATAAACGCTGCTCCAAATGCATCGAGAGAAAATTGAGGAGTTACCTTCGATTCAAGCTGAAGCGCATTAAGCCAATAACTCCAATGACCTGTCATAAACGTTGCCGTTTTTTCCACAGTAACGACGTCTCTCACTGAAATTGTTGCGTTTAATGTTTTAAGACAACCCAGTGCCTTTTTGTCTTCCATTGTCGCTTTGAGTAAATTTCTTACATAAGCTGCCGTTTTTCCGGCATCCACAGTGATTTCCAGTGTCTCTTTTGTCTCATCTAATCGAGTCAAATCAATCACGACATGGCGCTGTCTTACCCCTAATGTCTTAGAATCGGTCGCATCGTTGCAGAAGGCTTCAAGAGCTTTCATTGTCAACGGAGAGACAACTTTCCCTTCCCAATTGGCATAGTTTTGATTATAAAAATGAGCATCGTCAAGCGAACATTGATGCCAAAGCGCCGTACAGCGATCTTGAACGGCATCACATGCCTCAGAAAATCTCTCTTTAACCCCTGTTTCAAGCAGGCCATACAAACCAACAAAACCTAACATAGAAAACTCCCATAAAATAAAGACATTAGGCAATTATTTTAACACAAATTCAGGTAATTAACAATGAATCAAATATTCATTTACCATTCATGTCAACCTACACAGGAATAAGCGCTTAAATAGTTGGTTGTAAGCAACTTCCGTTAACATAAGTTATTTCGCGGTTTAAAAAAAACGGCTCGGAATTTTCTTCAGAATGTCCCCACAATTGGATAGCCCCCATCAGAGCGGGAAAAATACAGATAAGACCGCACGACATATGAAGAAAAACACCGGTCCATCCATTCGGGAGAGGAAACTCACTTTTATTTTTTCCGGATTCAATCGATTCTTTGCCATAACCACGTTTTTTCAAAGCATAATTAACCACGTCTTCAATCCATTCCTCACTTAAACCCCCTCGTTTTCCCCAATAATCCTTAAGGACTGCTTTCATCAATTCTCTGCTGAGAGAAGGTTTTCTCGAAACATCGTTGGCAGTAGCTTCTCGAATGATTCGAAACAAACCATGTTTTTTTAAAGCATCGATAGTGACGGCCTCTTCGCCTTTTTTATCCATTCTTCCGACTTGAACTTCTTTCCAGATTCCCATGATATTAGCAATTTCAATTTTAAAAGCCTCTGATACAATCTTATCTTTTTGACATGTTGCGATATCAACCGAACACGTCTTTCCAATTGGAAGCGAGAGCTCTTCCGGCCATTGATCTCGAAAGCCTTTTTTGACCGCATCGTTATCTTCATCACAAGAAAGACTGAAGCGGATCAATGGACTATCCTCTCCGGTTTGTCTGATCGAAATGCTTTTTTCTTCCTCTCCCGCCTTAGGCATGCAACGTGAAAAAATCACTTCTAAAGCAATCACTTCCTGAGGAGAAGAGACTCTATTGCCCCAAAAGCCTTTATTTTCTCTGAAGACACAAGCCTCTTCTACAGAAGATTGATACCAAAGTGCGGTCACTCTATCACTTAACGAGTTGATCATTGTTGAAAAGAACGCTGTGATCGATGTTTGAATCTGTGAATAAAAAGAAATTGCCATGCTCATTTGAAGCCCCTTTTTTAAAAAAAGAATTAGGATTATAAAAAGAGAACTTTAATTTTCAACTGATAATTTTACAACCTGATTTTTTACTACAAGCTTCAACTCATTTCGGCATATGAGGCCTGAATACAGGCGTTAACGGAAGCACCGGACAGATATGTCCCATGAAGGGAAATAGGATAGGATGCTAAAGCTCTTTTTAGCTCTTGCATTTTTTCAACATGGCCGGGCAAACAAGAAACAATCGCTTGATCATATCGATTGATTTGAATCAGATCCGGTGAGGTGTCAATATGGAGATACTTTTGCACTGCGTAGCGGCTGATTGTTTCCAGCTTTTCATCACTTAAACGAACGGAAGCATGATAAGGCCCTCCAATCATTACCGTTAAACGCAGTTCATCTTCAGATTTATTTTGCTGAGGAAAAATCGATGAATCAAAGACGATCCCGAGAAAAAATTCTTTCTCCTTTGTCGGTGCCAAGCATCCAAAACCCTTAAAAGGATTCTTTTGCCGATAATACCCTAAATTAACCGAGCAAAGTGACACTGTTTTAACATGCGAAAAATAGGTTTCAAAAGCCTTAGGCAAAATCTTTTTTGCTACTTGCGGCTCAACTGTCAAATAAACATGATCAAAGGCATGCCACTCATGGTTCACACAGAGGTGTGCTCTACCTTCTTCAAAACGAATCTCTGACACGAAACTTTCTTTCCGAATATCCAAAAGGCGGCTCTCCAACGCTTCGATCAACCTTTTAACTCCCCCCTTCAATGAAAAAAGTCCTCTTTCAGTGCTATCGCGTTTCTTTTTTTTAAATAAATTGGCAAGAAGAATGGAGCGGTGCTCTTTTTCCATCTCTTTTAAAAAAGGAAATGCCGATACAATAGATAGCTCTTCGATATCACCTGCATAGACCCCTTTAACGATGGGATCAATCCATTGCTGCGTTATCTGCACTCCAAAATGGCGATGGCAAAATGAAGCAATTGTTTCATCTTTTGGTCCGCGCTTAGCAAATAAATCTAAAAGAATCGCTCGAGTGAATCCCTTAGTTAGAGGCGATCGGATGATTTCTTTGAACAGTTGAGGCACTTTTTCTAAAGACCCGTCACAGCATAAATAACGGATCTCCGAAGAGGGATCTGAACGAATCACTTCGCCCTCAAGCTGAAGCTCTTTCAAAAGCTGAAGTAGTGATTGAGAACGGGAAAAAGGGAAAGTGCGCGGGCCTGCTTCAAAAAGAAAATCTTTATTCTCCTTTGTTTGCATCACTCCACCAAGCCGATCCGATTTTTCAAATAGCGTCACGCTCTGATGATTTTGCAACAGATAGGCAAGAGAGAGACCCGAAATCCCCCCACCAATGACTGCAACTGATTTTTTCATCCTGACCACAAAGATAATAATTCTTTTTTAGAATAGCTCCCGGGGTATATTGTAGTATACCGAATAAATGCCAATCGAAGGTTTAAAATATGGATACAATACGAAATAAATATGTCAGCTATTTTAAAGAACTTAGAGAAAATATTTTGAGTGCTTTTGAATCGCTGGAACCGACAGCGCGCTTCGAGAGAAAACCTTGGAATCACACGAGTGGCGGAAGCGGAGAAATAGGTCTTTTGAGAGGCGACGTGTTTGAAAAAGCCGGCGTCAACTTTTCAGCTGTTGAAGGAGCTCAATTTCCTGCACAAGATGCGGAAGGGCCTTTTTTTGCAACGGGAGTCAGTCTAGTCACACATATGTTAAGTCCCAAAATGCCAACCGTTCATATGAACGTACGGATGATTTCTACGCCGAATGAAACTTGGGTCGGCGGTGGGTACGATCTCACGCCGATGGGAATGGATGATGATGAAGATAAAGTGGCATTTCACCATGTTGCAAAAGAAGCTTTAGACTCAATAGACGTCTCTTTATATCCCCTCTTTTATCAAAATGCCAAAGAGTATTTCTATATCCCTCATCGCAAGCGCGAGCGCGGTGTGGGAGGCATCTTTTTTGATCACTTCCACTCAGATCATCCCGAAAAAGATTTTGAATTGATCCGCATTGTAGGCGATAGCTTTTTGGACGCCATTATGCCCATTTATCAAAAGAAAAAAGATTGTCCCTTTACGCCTGAAGATAAAGAAATGCAACTCAAATACCGCGCTCACTATGCCGAATTTAATTTGGTGTATGACCGCGGCACAAAATTTGGATTCAACTCGGGGGCTAATCCCGAAGCCATTTTAGTTTCAATGCCACCCCTTGCTAAGTGGTAGAGTGAACGGAGTCGATAAAGTGCCTCACATGCTCATAAGGCGTGTGGGGTAAAACTCCATGGCCTAAATTAATAATCGTTCCTTTCTTAGGGACATTTTTGAGCTCTGTTTGAACCTTATCAGCGATAGCCGCAGTCTCCATAAAGAGCAGCATCGGATCAAAATTGCCCTGCACTGCGATATGATCGGGAATTTGCATACGCAAATCCGCTAAAGAAGCATGCCAATCAAAACTAATCGCTGTGGGAGAGATTTGAGCAATCTCATGCCGATATAAACAGGTCCCCCGCGAAAAATAAATAAGGGGCGTTGGAGCAATGGCATCCATGATCTGCTTTGCATAGTCGAGGCTATAGATCTGATACTCCGCTTGAGAGAGCACCCCTGCCCACGAATCAAAAAGCTGCACGGCTCTTGCCCCGGCAGCAATTTGTAATTTGAGATATTCAATCGTTTGCCGCGTCAGTAGATCGAGGAGTTTTTTAAAACTTTTAGGTTCGCGATACATCATTTTACGCGTGGCCATGAGCTCATGGTGCTTCCCTCTTGCCTCTAGAGCATAGCTCGCAACCGTAAAAGGTCCCCCGGCAAATCCAATGAGCGGCACCCTGCTGACTCGGACTACCTGTCGAATCGCATCGAATACAAAGGATAGAACCTCTTCGACAGGCAGGGGCAAAAGGAAATCAATTTGATCACTGCCGATAATCTGTGGATCGGTAAAAGGGCCTCCTATTTCGGGATAGTGCACTTGGATTCCGATCGATTTGAGAATCACTAAAATATCCGAAAAAATAATTGAAGCATCGACATGAAGCTCTTCGATAGGGAGCAGCGTAATTTCAGCTGCTAGATCAGCATCATGAAAAAGCTCATATAAAGAGGCTTTCTTGCGAATATTTTGATAACTCGGCATATAACGCCCCGCTTGGCGCATAAGCCAAACGGGAAAACGAGACGTAGGGCGCCCTTGAAGCGCATCGATAAAAAGTGACATCAAAACCAATTATGGTGAAAGTAATCGAGCTAAAATGGCTTCCACTGTAAAGCCGACTTCTTGAGCAATGTCGCCCATCGGCGCTGAATAACCAAAGTGATCGATTCCAATGGCGATCCCGTCCGGACCAATCCATTCTTGCCATCCGTGGGTAATCCCCGCTTCGATACTCACGCGTCTGCCAAGATTCCCTCCAACGACCGATTCGATATAAGAGCGATCTTGTTTACAAAAGAGCTCCCAACAAGGCATTGAAACGACGCGCACGTGTTTGCCGCGTGTTTCGAGCTCTTTTGCGACATCAAGAGCAAGCGAGACTTCGGATCCCGTAGCCATCAAACAACAATCGCATTGCCCCTTTTCTTTTTTTAAGATGTAGGCGCCCTTAGCCACTTTTCCTGCAAAATCATCTTCCGTTTCCGCAAGATTCGGCAGCTTTTGACGCGTTAAAATAATCGCGGTAGGGCCGGCATACTTGAGAGCCGCAAGCCACGCGCCTTTCACCTCCCACGCATCTGCAGGTCGGATCACATGCAAATTCGGGATGGTCCTAAGCGACATATAGTGTTCGATCGGTTGGTGTGTCGGACCATCTTCCCCCAAGAAAACCGAGTCATGCGTGAACTGATAAATGACATGATAATGGGACAAAGAGGCGAGGCGAATCGCATTGCGCATGTAGTCGGAAAAAGTTAAAAAGGTACCGACATAGGGTAAAATCATTCCGGTCTGGTAAAGACCCGCAGCTATGCCCGCCATTCCAAACTCGCGAATGCCATACTTCATATTGCGCCCTTTGAAACTGCCCTTTTCGACAATCGGAAAGGCTTTCATCATTGTGCAATCCGACCCGGACAAATCGGCAGACCCCCCATAGAGTTGAGGGAGATGCTCTGCAATGCTATTGATCACGTCTTGCGATGCCGAGCGCCCTGCAATGGGTCCTTTGATTTCGAGATCTTTCAAAATGTTTTCGAGATGCGCCGGAAGCTCTTTGCTCTTCATCTGCTCAAAGCGCTTTGCCAAATCGGGATTTTCCTTAGCCCACTCACTAAACAGCCGGTTCCATTTTTCTTCTTTCAGAGCATCTTTTTTGAGTTTTGCTTCGAAAAAGGTTTTTACTGAGCCGGGCACATAAAAATCTTCTTCCGGAAGGCCGAGATTTTTCTTTGTTAATTCAAGCTCTTCCTTACCGAGTGGAGAGCCGTGTACGTTGTGCGTCCCTTGTTTATTCGGTGATCCCTTGCCAATAATGGTATGCGCGATCACCAGTACGGGCTTTTTCTGGTCTGTGCTCGCCTTTGTGATGGTTTTTGCGAAATCTTCCATGTCATTGCCATCGCACTCATAAACATCAAAACCATACGCCTTAAAGCGCATTGCCGTATCTTCAGATCCCGAATCGGAAAGAGGCCCGTCCAAAGTCACTTTATTAGAGTCAAAAATAAGAATGAAGTTGTCGAGGCCCACATGCCCTGCAAAACCACAAGCCTCATGAGAAATCCCCTCCATTAAACAGCCGTCGCCCGCCAAGCAATACACCTTATTGCTCACAATTTCATGACGGCTTGTATTCAATTGCGCAGCGAGAAGCTTATAACCAAGCGCTTGGCCTACAGCGTTGGCGATTCCCTGACCCAAAGGCCCCGTTGTCGATTCAACGCCATCGGTTTCATGGTATTCGGGATGGCCCGGAGTTTTTGAGTGGAGCTGTCGAAAATGTTTCAAATCCTCTATAGAAACATTAAATCCGGCAAGATGAAGACATGAATAGAGAAACATGGAACCATGCCCTGCGGACAGAACAAAACGATCGCGATTAAACCAGCCCGAGTTTTTGGGGTTATGATTGAGATGCTTTCCATAAAGATAAGCTCCCATATCAGCACACCCTAAAGGAAGCCCCGGATGACCTGAATTAGCTTTCTGGACCCCTTCTATAGAAAGAGCTCGAATTGTAGCGGCAACTTTTGAGAATATTTTTTTCTCGTCTTCATCCATGTTTTTTCCCCAAATCTTTTTTTATATACCATTTGTAACTCTGATCCCTAAATGAATCAAGCAAACTTTCAAAAAAATTGGAGAGACTGTCGGAAAATAGATGTTTTGTCCAATCGAATCAAATTATTCGATAAGTTTGGGGAAATTGCGTATTTTCGAAGATCAATGGTCTCTTAAATCAATCTCGTAACTCACCTTACATAAAAAAATATATACTATGCTATACTCTCGACTTTACAACTTTTTAGACCCGCTTGGGCCTCGTCCAGTTGCTCTCCGATGGTCGAACTAGGAGCTCATGAAAATAAGCATTTTTGGCATTATTATGATGTTCTGCCTTCCAAATTTTTACGGTCAAAAAATCTCAGCTACGCCTATCCATAAAACTGTTCAGCAAACCTTGAGAAACACCTTTTCTGCCATTCTTTCAGGAGATAGAGAGCCAAAATACACCGCTCAGTATCCGGATACGCCACAAAATCGCATATTTCTTATCACAGAAATCTGTCGACTCTATAGTGCATTCTTCTCGGATGAAATGCACAGCGAAAATATGTATGACATCCTACAACAGCAAGGAATGTGGATTCAAAAACGACATTCTTTCGATCCCATCCCGACATTTACACAAACACTACTTTTTGCCGACGCCCTAGAGAATATCCTCAAGCGAATCATTGCAGAACCGGATGGCAAGAAAATTTTGGTACATCTTGGCTATGATTATGGACCAAATTCAGTTCCACTTGAATTCGCTTTCAAAGAGGCAGGACTAAATAATGATTTCTACTATCTCCTCCCCTATAAAAGTCACACTCATATTCGCATTGACCAAGGAGTCATCAGCCTGAATTTGAACCTCGCAGGGCCGCCATTTTAAAAAAAATTACTTACCTTTTTGAGCCTGCTTAGCCTCGATCTTTGCACATCATACGCTCGACCTACGGTCGAACTAGAGAACAAATATCTCGAGGCTATCAAGTCCACAATAAGCTACAAAGTCAAGCTTTTAGCAAATCACGAAACATGCTAAACTTCACTACATGACTCTACCCAATCCGCCGGCAGGCATTCAGCATTTCCCAAACCTTATCCAAGGTGGTTATACTTATATAGATAAGACTCGCTATTTGTATGACCTAATTAAAGAAAAGCCCGGCTGTTTTTTGGCTCGTCCACGCAGATTTGGTAAATCGCTGCTCGTCTCCGCCCTTGAGTCTTTATTTAAAGGGGAAAGAGAACTTTTCAAAGGACTTTGGATAGATTCCTCTGATTATGACTGGCATCCCCATCCAATCATTCGATTGGATTTTACACTCATAACTTCTGATGATCCGGCATCGCTTGAAAAATCATTAAAAGAATCGCTAATAGCATCTGCAGCAAGTTACGATATAGACGGAATAGAAAAAGATCGGTTGAAAGAGACTTTCAATGCCTTTGTGGAAGAATTATACAAACGTCTAGGACCAATTGTTATTCTCGTTGATGAATATGATGAACCCATTGTTCGCTATATCAATGAACCTACAAAAGCAGAAGCAAATCGCGATTTTTTAAATCGATTTTACGCTAACATAAAAGCACAAGAACGATATTTGCGCTTTATATTCGTAACAGGAGTAAGCCAATTTGCAAAGGTATCTCTCTTTTCCGGACTGAACAATTTAAATCAACTCTCATTTCGAGAAGATTATGCAGATTTACTTGGACTTACAGAACGAGAAATTCGCCACTACTTTACTCCTAACGTTAAACATTGGGCACACAAAAGAAACGAAACGGAAGAAGAGCTTTTTGCCTCACTTAAAGCATGGTATAACGGATATTCGTTTACTAAGTTTTCAACCCCACCCAAAGTGTATAATCCCATATCCCTTCTGAATTTTCTTAAAACAGGTGAGTTCAAAAATTACTGGTTTCAGACTGCTACCCCTTCAATGGTCATTAAAGCCGCTGAAACACACAACTTTTCCCTTCTCAACTTAGAAGACGATATAAAAGCAGGAGAAGAGTTAGAGTTAACCCACGACATTTGTTCTATGGATGTACACACTCTGCTGTATCAAACAGGTTATCTGACAATTCGTAAGTTCGATGACAAAACACAAATCTACTTACTCAACTTCCCTAATGAAGAAGTCCGAAGATCATTCCTTAACTACATCCTCCCTCTTTTCTCAAAAAAATCGACCTCTGAAATTCAGGATTTATATTATCAATTAGCCGGTCACCTAGAACATCACAACTTCCAAAAGTTTTTCGATGTCTTCAATATTTTCCTCGACTCTATTCCCTACAACATCCACAAAAACGTTGAAGCATATTATCACTCCCTTCTCTACCTATTTCTGAAAACCCTTGGATTTAAAGTGGGTGCAGAAATACCCACCGGCCACGGTCGCATGGATTTACTCCTAAAGACTAAAACTGACATTTTTGTCTTTGAATTTAAAATTGATAAAACAGCGCAGGAAGCCCTCGACCAAATCCTCTCGCGTGCCTATCACACTCAATTCAAACTCGATAAACGACCGATCACTTTTATCGGTGCCAACTTTGATTCCAAATCACGTAAGCTGAACGACTGGACCAGTAAAATTTGGCTTTATACCGGGGGTGATTAAAAAATTCCCTCCATAAATAGGGTAGATTTTTTTCACGGTTAAGGACTGTTGGGTATTAATAGTTGGTTGTGCGGGCTCCCCGCTTGGATCCGGGGAGATTCAAGAACAGTGTGTTTTAGAAATCGCCAATTGGGACCCACGTGCCTTTTCTAATTACTTCCATATACTCCAAAATACCGCTGCCCGTTGGAACTAGATAAGGGCCCCAAGCTTCCAGCTTTGATTTGAACTCTCTATCCACTCTCGATAGTATCGCCCTTACAGATTCAGAGAACGCACCCTCGTGAGCTTCTGCGAGTACCGGGCTTACTTCTTTGAATAATTCTTGGAGTTTTGAGTATTTTGCTATTTCAGAACGCTCTACTAATTCTTCGGCCTTTGCATGAAAGTTAACAGACCAATCATTCAAAATGCGACTTTGAATTCTCTTGACTACTTTTTGAATACAAGATTTCCAACTCGTTTCAATCGCTGAGGGCAATTCGGTACTGCAAAGAAGGGAATGAATTTCTAGGGCAATTAACGCATCTTGCTTGGGTAAACTCTCAAAACTCGGCTGAGTCTGAACTAATAATCTTCGCGATGCTTGATCTCTTGCGAGTTGAGCCGTTAGTTGCGGTAGACGCTCATGGAATTCCGCTAATCTTTTAAAGAACGATTTGATCAACTCGAACTTAAACCTCTCTATTCTTGCATGATGGATATGAATATCCTTCATTAATTGCAAGGAAGCCTTTCTTTTTTGCTCAAGTATCTCTAAAATCTTTTTCTCATCGCCTTCAATATCCGGAGCCAATACCAACATAGCCGAAGATCCCGGATCACCTTGACGCCCTGTCCTGCCTCGAGCTTGCTCTTCCACTCTTTGAGAAGCCGGGAAATTTGTCAAAAGGACATGAAGGCCGCCATTTTTACGACTATCCCCTCTCAAAAGGATATCCGTTCCCCTTCCTGCCGTATTAGTCGCCACAGTGACCGCACAAGGAAATCCCGCTTTATCTAAAATGGCATCTTCAGATTTTTCTTGAACTTCATTTAAAATTTCATGGGGAATTGATAAGGAATTCAATTCTCCTCGGATTGCCTCTGATTCTTTAATTGTCTCGCACAGTACCAAAATGGGGCGACCGTCAGAAATACAACATCTAACCTCATCTAAAATGGCATCCATATGCTCGCGATCTGTCTTAAAAACCCGGGGAAATCGATCTTCTTTTTTAGGAGCATGATACGTTGGAACATCAAATGAATTCACATTATAAATTTCCAACATCTCTTCCCTTTCAAAAACCGAACCGAGCGTTCCGGTTAGTCCATAAACTGATTGATACATGGAATAATAAACGGAATGGGAAAGAGAAATAGGTGTGATTGATTCTTGCTGCATTTGAAGATCGTGCTTTATTTCAACAAACTCATGAACGCCTTTTGACCATCTAGAACTAGTCATAATTCTTCCCGTATTTGAAGCATCTACGATTTCAACTCTGCCATCTCGGATGACGTAGTGGACATTCTCATCAAGCTCAAATAAGGCATGATGAGCGGAAGAGAGCCACACGAGCAAATCTTCATCTTTTAAGTCGACAACCCAATCCCTAAATCTGCCTCCCATCTCATTTGATAAAAATATCTTCAGCTCTGCAGCGCTGCCTATGCTTCCTCCTGTTTTTATAAATTTAAAAATAGGAGCATAGATCCAGTCATATGTCTTTTCAGCCGGATATCCCAGACGAGCACTATTCAAACCGGTATCAATGGTCAAATTATCGACCTCATCGACAATAACGCAATCAAATCTTTTTTCAGAATCTATCGGATCTGTTTGTAAATAAAGTGGCGTATGATAAAGCATTTCCCGCATCACACCAAACTCAAAATCAGATGCCGTACCATATAAAATATCAGCATGAAATTTGTCTGCTAAAGGGGAATCGGAAATGGCTGAAGTGACAAAGCCAAATGTTTTAAAAAAGTTCTCGTATTTTTTCTGATCGCGCGAAGCTAAGCTTGATGATGATGAAATCACATGCACACTCTTCTTTTGCATGGCCATGATAAAAGCCATGACGCACACAATCATGGATTTTCCTTCCCCTGTTTTTACCTCTGCAATACATCCTTTTGGATAGATAAGCTGTCCTAATACTGTGAGAATTTGAGTGTTGTGTAAATAAATATTAAATTTGATCCATAAAGATAAACGAGCGATTGCAATGAGCTCTAAAATATCTTCTTCTTTGATCTCTTTTTTTTTCCCAATAACCAATGATTGTGTAACGAGCTCACTCATTCTCAAAGAACTATTTTTCTCGCAATACTCCTGAATCATCCCATATTGAGCCGTAATTTTATCCAATTCACCGGGTGAAAGCGGGAAGGCAGCGGTAGCAAAACGGGATATCAGCAATGTTATCTCCCCTTGGGAGGCAATTTCTTCTGATAAGATGTTTGGAACTTTTTCTTCTAATCCTAGTATCAAGTCATTTCTAGCTAGAACATATTCTTCACTTAAAACCTTTGTGATAAAACCTTCAACTAAGCAAAGCAATTCACTTGCATTTCCAATGCGTTTTATTAAATTTAATATGCGAATAACTTCGTCTAATGAAATTCTATGACGATATACCGCTCGTGATTCAAGAGTTGTTTTTTTTGTCGCCGGCATCCCCGCTTGGTCGATTTGACCTCGCCTCTGCCTATTGTCAATAGCGCAGCGGCTCGGGTCAAAAGGCCTTCGGCCTGATCGACCATCGTCGCGCCGGCTTCTAAAAATTTCAACTCTTGAATCACTCCCGGTATAATTAACAGTGCAAAAGGCAATAAAGAACTCATCCCCAAATGATTTATTTACAAGCAACATGTTCTCAAAAAGTTCTTCAACACTCACTTCGAAATAACCCTGTACATTCGTGTCTGAAGTAACGACTACAAGCATTTTGATAACGTTTATTTTTTCTAATTCCGATAAAGACGCTTCAGATTGGAGTTGAGTCAATACTTTTTGATAAATATCTAGCGATAGTCGTCGATCTTTAGGAAGCTCTGATAAATAACGCATCACCAAAGCCACAAGTCGTGAACTAAGGCCGCTGAATTGAATGATTGCAGCCCTCTCTTCCTCACTAGATTTATGAGAACCAAGCGTTGAGCTTAAAATCGGATCTGCACCCATGTCTTTTTTTTCTGTCTCAACAAACGCTCTGTAAGCTTCATAGGCCTCTTGGGTGCTATTCCAAGATTTTAAACTCGCATAATGAAAAAAATCTAAAAGCACTCCTTCTTGCTTGAGCGCATGAAGACAATCCAAACAGAGCTCTTTATCCGTTCCGGATAATACTCTAAGAAAAAAACTCGTGATCATTTCTTCTTGGGCTCTATTTTCACTGATAACATGTAAAATAAGTCGAGCTAAATCAATATTTGGTGTATGCCCACTTGCAAGAAGCCGATCATTCACAAGTGTTTGCAAGCGACCATCAAGAGTTGCTCGCAGTGTTTTTTCTCGTGCTGTCAAAAAATGTTCATGAATAGAAAGAGCGCTAACTATAGTCGTCATATTATTCAAATACTAAAGTAGGATAGCTTCTTTTTATCTCCGCTAAAAAATCCGGAACATGACATCGTGATACAACTAAATCCTCATCGAATTCCGATCGGTAAACTTTTTCAAGCTGTCTAAGATTTTTTAACAACTCCATATCACTTTCGCCTCTATCCCTGAGAGACTTAAGATCAGTAATCATAGGTTTTGCTCCTTCGATAATAACCGTCTTCATGTCTGAAAGCCTTTTTCCTTCTAATACCCCTATTTCAATTAAGCAAGCCAAACGAAATGCACTCCCTTCACGTCTTACAATAGCTGAATACCCCGTCAACCGTTTCCAAACCTCGCATGCTGTCCCAACAACGGGATTAAGTAGGTAATGATCTAAAGTACTCCAAACCTCAACTCTTGGGTTTGCTTCTAGAGTTGTAATCGTTCTAATATCGCCCCTCATTGCTTGATCTATTGAGTTTTGGTATTGTTTTACACTATCATGAAAGACAGCATCTACATGAACGATAACCCCGCATAGCGATCCCGATAATCCGGCTTTTTCAGAAGGAGCCCGATATCGTTTTTGAAACAGTGCAACGATTTCATGTTTATTAGGCATTGCCCTCAATTGAGCCGGACTCAATTTAAGTGGATAATGTTCTAGCTCAGGGTTTTCAAAACAATGTGATATCAATTCTTGGCATAAGCTACTTGCAGCCATAAAACTTGCTTTATAATCCTTAATAATTCTTCTTTGTGTGTTATCTCTTTACTCCTAATTTAAAAAATCCCCTCCATAAATAGAGGAGATTTTTTAGCGATCACATCGTTGAGCACCCGGAGCTCCCCGCGTCATCAGGGAAAGAGCCGCTTGGCCCCCGTTCAGCAACAAATGCTGTTCTAGGCTCTAAAGAAGCCCCGGCACCAACTAGCATCCTTATAATATCTACTCTTGGATGTGGCAAATATGCAGACTGCAAAGGATCCTTTCCTTCGTTATCTACAATATGAACAGAGGCCCCCGCTTGTAACAGATTCATTATATCTATTTGTTGTCCTTGTTTAACGGCGAGATGCAGTGCCGTATCCCCATTTGCATCTTTTGCATTGATAAGGTCTAAATCCGGTGTCTGAGCTAACAATTTTACCGCGTCAGGAAAATTGCTTTTTACTGCCAAATGTAAACTCGTCTGCCCCTCAACAGGTGCCGCTAGAAGTCTTTTACAAAGCTCCATAACTTCAAGTGTAGCCGTATCTTTCGGATCAATATAATCTTCCCAAAGCTTATCTCGTATATCTCTAACACACGGACTTGCTCCACAGATCAATAGAAATTTAATGACATTTCCATGGCCTGCCCTTGCAGCCAGGTGCAGAGCCGTCCTACCATTATTATCTTGTTCATCAAGACGTATACACCGCCTGATGAGCAATGCAAGATGTCCGATATTCCCCGCTTTTGCCGCTAGATGTGCGAGCGTTTCTCCTTGGATATTTATTTGATGGAGATCAACTCTAGCATCCTCCAGCATCAAACCAAACTGCCTCAAAGAAGCATTCCCTGCAGAAAGCCCAATTGGGGTCTGCCTTGATCTAGACTCAAAAGCCACATCTGCGCCATTTAATAACAACCAAGCCGTGCACTGCAGTGCGCCGGTTTGGGAAGCAAAATGCAGTCCGGTATAACCGTCGATGAGTTCTTCATTAATTGTCAGTCCTTTCCTATAAAGAAACTTCGCAGCATCCAAATTGTCGTGTATTATTGCACTGATGATCGCTTTACGCAGCGGTTCAGGCTCTTTTAAAATTCTATACTTTTCAAAAAGAGGCAAAAGAGCGCTCGAGCCTTCGCTTGCAGCTACAAAATCTAAAACACTTGGAGCCTTTTCAGATTGAGCTTCAGGGTTTGCCCCCTTTGCAAGAAGCCAACGCGCCGTCTCAGGATGGCCGGCCAGACATGCTAAATGAAGCAATGTTGCTTCTCTCGGAAGATTTTCTTCCTTATCTTTTACTGTTGAAAACTTCCCAACCGTATCATTTATCCCACCAAATGTTAAATCAAGTATCCTCGATAAAGTTGATGTTTTACCCCCCAATGCAGCTGCATACTTAGGCTCAATCCCCATATGATTTTTTATTGTCAGAGGCATACCCGAACTATTAAAAAGACTTATAATCGAATCCAAACCGGCTTCTGCAGCCTGATGAATAGGATAATCCCCATCCTGATCGGCAATTTTAGGATTGGCTCCGCTAGCCAATAAGTGCCAAATCATCATATGATTTTTAGTAGCTAGGCAAAGATTCAAAGCAGTTATACGTTTTGCAGTGATGCGTTGATTTGGATTTGCCCCGGAAACAAGGAGTTTTTTCACAATGAAAAGCTCATGCATCATACAAGCTTTGGCAAGCGGTGACATGAGGCTATGATCCGAATGATTAAGATCCACACCCAGTTCAATTAAACATTCGATATTATGATGCTTCAGTCCTCCAATAGCATAAAAAATTGGAGTCCTCCCTTTGTGATCGGGAAGCTCAAGTAAATCTAAACGGCCCATCTCACGCAAAAAGACAACAACCTCACTGAAGACCTCATCTGTTGCCATATGTGCGGCAATATGCACAGGTGCCACCCCTTGATGATTCATGATTGAAAAATCAACACCCCTTAAATGAACCGGAGAAATATTTTTCTCGAGAAGTACATGGGCTAATGTATTCCCTTTATTATCTTGCCTATTTGCATCCAGATTCGGATGCCCTAAAAATTTAGAAATAACCTTTCTAACTTCATGATCTTGAGTCTCTCCCACCAGTAGTTGTAAAGGTGTTCCCCTTTTTTTCCCATTTCCCATGTCAATGGATATGACTCCATTGATCGGATTAGAGCCGATCACAGCTTCCATTCCCTCAACATCGTCTCGGGACAAAGCCTCCACAAACTGCAGGCTGATGGGATCCGGTCCGCTAGTAAATGCAGAGGCCATATCAGTGCCCCCGATAGCAGCTGCCGTCAATCCCCCTCTATTAGGAACATCCCTATGACCGGAAGATAACAGCAGAGCAATGCAAGCTGCACTCTTGCTTTCTACAGCTGCGATAAGCGGGCTTTTATCGCCCACTAATCTCTGATCTTTTGGCTCATAACGCAAGATGAATTGTAAAATGTCTTCTTGCCCCGTTAAGCTCGCAAGAAAAGTCGGTGTCTTTCCATCCGCTGATATATGTCTCAGAGAAGCGTTAAAAGCCCGTAATCGGAAGACAGCCTCAAAATCATAGTTTCTAATCGCTTCCATCAGGGATTCATCAAGCACTTCAGCGCTACGATTATTCATAATCATGAGTTTTAAATGATCATCTTGGGGATGGCTTGCTGCAAAATAAAGCGCTTTGGGCGTGACGGGAACATGCTTGCTAAGAAGAAATGCAATCGACTCGCTATCACCAAGACGCGAAGCATAAGTGAGTGGTGTTAGGCCATGAGCATCGACTGCCTCTAAGTTCCCACCGGCAAGTGAAATTCTAATGAGAGCTTTAGAGTTACCCCATTTTGCTGCAACATGCGCTGCCATCGACCCGTTTTCATCAAGTAAAGTTGAAACCAGAGCCTCAGGCTCAAATTCTTCAAAAAGAATGTCATCAACATTGTTTTCTATTGCAATGAGCATTAGATGTTTGGGCCCAAATGCACCATCAAGAGGGACGCCCTTTGATTTCATAGCTGAAAGCAAAGCCGTCAAAACGCGTCTACTTCCAAATTCTGCAGCAATTGCAGCTAAAGTACGGTGACCATCTTCAGGAAGAGCTTGTCTTAAGTCATCGGTCCTAGCCAGATATCTTCTAAATAAGAACACCCCATCACTCTTTGCTAAATAATGGAGAATACCCCATCCCTTTGGCCCCCTTATTTCTAGAAGATTGACACCCGACCGATCAAAAATATAGGTTAACGCTTGGTAGTTACCCACCTGAGCAGCAACTAATGCCGCTCTTTCCAATTCAGCTAAAGGTAGAGCGGCTTTTTCAAATAACTCTTTTAAAAGCGGATTATACTCCATGACTAAAAGCTGTCTTGGATCGATAGGAATGGATTTTTCGATTAAGGCTGCAATGACACCCCAAAGGTTTAAGATAATCGCAGTGTCTGCAGGTGATTCCCCTTCAATATTTCTCGCTGTTAACACGCTTAAATCCGTGCACTTTTCAATCATTTTAATAGCAGAGAAAGTATTCCCGCTTCGCAGCATGATATGAAGCGCGTTGTCTTTAGAGGAATTTTTATATGAATATAAATGTGGCAAAAGCTTTTCAATCATATGCTCATCACCGGTCTCTGCAGCAGCGTGGATTGCAAGAGGTGACAAAACGGTTTTTGTAAGAAGGATATCGACAACAGGCATACAATTTCTGCGTATCGCAATTTCCATTGGAGTAACCCCGTCTGCTCTTGCATATCTAGGATCTGCTCCAAGGTCCAATAAATGTGCGACAACCTCCCTATTATCCAATTCTGCAGCAAGAACCAGCGGCCCTCCACCCTCAATGCAAATCGTATTGATAAAGTCCCTAGCAAACGGTGAGCTAAGGACGGCAAAAATAATACCAAGATGTCCTTCATGAAGAGCGCAGTGGAGTGTAGAATACCCTTCCGCCATTAATGTAAATCGCGCTCCACGACTCAAAAGCAGCTCTACGGCCTTTTCCTGCTTGTGTTGAATGGCAACAATCAGAGGTGTTGCTCCATTTTTTGCAGCTGCATTGATATTTGCCATAGTTAAAAGGCGCTCAGCTACGACTATGCTGCCTGTCATCACGGCATAATGGAGCGGGGTGTATCCTCCTAAATCTTTGTCTTCAGGAGAACAGCCCCTTGAAAGGAAAGCTTCTATAAAAAAAGGATCTGAAAGGAGCGCTGCCATATGCAAAAGATTTCTTCCGTCCCTATCGACTAATTCTCTTACATATGGAGTTGAATCCATTAGTCTTACAAAAGACTCTTTTTCATCGGATAACATGGCTTCTTGAATGTCAAGCCTTGACTCAAGCATTTCATAAGACTCATGAGGTCTGACAAGTAGGCTATCTTCCATCCATGAAAAATCTTCGATAATATGGGGAGGTAAATCCTCCATAAAAAGACGAAAGACGGCATGTTCATTTCCACCCGCATCAGACACAACTTGGATTGTTTCTGAAGGAGTTGAAAAAAGCTTTTCAGAGTGTCTGTGTAATATCCCCTCTGCGGTTAAGGAGGGAACAACTCGATGCTTTTCTAAGCTTAATCCGCACCCACCTACAACTTTCTCAACCTTTGATCGCGTGGATGCATCGATTTCTTTGGGTAAATAGGTGAAAGGCACCGAAACTATAAAAAAGTCTCGATCTACATCCGGTGACCTGGATCTTATTTCATTAAGAAATTCAGATGCAAACCCTTGCGATATCGGCTGAAATAGAAATATATTAAGAAGCGGATTCTCTATAGATTGTCTGTAACGCTGTTTAAAAGAATGACATAATGCTTGATGTAGTCCATTGGCTAATGCTCCAATTGACAATTGATCCATATTAATCTGAAAATAGCGCCTAACCGGAGGCGAACTGGAAGCGAACATATTTTCAAAAAACTGATTCTTTAGAATTTGAATCAACCGTTCTCTACCCGGAGAAATAAATTCGTCGCTATTGTTACCAACTAAGTGCAAATAAAAGCTTTTAAAATAATCGACAAATTCATCGCGATGAGAAAGCAGCGCCCCATTCAAGACTTTATATGTATTGATTTTCAAACTTTCAGTTTTTTTTACTGAAACGGGTAAATGGGGAAAAAGAGGAGGACAACCGGGCGCCGGCGGCACTTCCATTCTCGTTAACGATGGCACTTTGCGATGCTTCTTTAATGTGGAAAAATAGCCCGAGAAAAAACTAATCACATTGAGAAGGGCAAAATATTGCCGACATAATGGCATCTTTGCCATATGATCGTGAATCCTTCTTGCGATCACTCCATATAGTTCTTGTAATTTGGCATAGGACTTAGGAGGATGGCCAAACTTGCGGGTATACGCCTCTAAAGCGAGCTTATATTTAGGAGACGGGACGATATCATATAGAACATCAAAATCGCCATCGAGCACAAAAAGATTCCCCCCTTTCTGAACACTATTTTGCTTTGCAATAATCCTAAAAGAGTTTTTAAACCCTCGGAAAGATTTCAAATCCTCCTGAATAGTGGGGTCATCATCTACAAGGCCATGTAACGTTGCCAATGAAATATATTGTTTATCACTGCCTTCCATATGCGTTTTGCAATAGGAAGTAAAGTCAATCAAGCTCGGTAAAACAGAGGCTTCGCCCCCACTCCAATCTGCATGCTCGTGCCAACGATCGATAAATTCTTCCGTATAGACGCCGCCATTTAAGTAGCCTTTCATGAAATAATCGAGCATGCCGATAATGCGCCCCACCAAAGTGTTTTGATAGGCCGGATGAATTACGGGGAAAAGATCGGAGCCCTCTTCCCTAAAATGCAAACTGAAAAAGGGAACTGCACTGTGAACATAAATACCGATTGCCAGCTCGCGCATTATTTGTTTCAGCTCGCTATTGCTAAAAGGCATTCCTCCATCTGAAAGCATAGGAACGGCAAAAAAATGATCCTCAACCAATGATTCTACCCCGTCAAATAGTCCCGTGATATAAGTTGAGCTGCAAGCAACACCGCCTATTTCACCTGAAACAACACCTTTATGCGGCATCATGTTATGAGGATGAGAGGAATTATAAGAACCGACAAGATTCGTTTGTTGTAAAAGCTGCCTAAAAGAACTAAGCGCTAGGTGGCCCTTAAATGAATGAACATCCCAGCCTTTAGGCTGATTTCCTTTAGAAGGCGGATTATTGGATCTGCTTGCACCGCCACCATCCCTCCATGGCCCAAAAACTCTAGAAGCTGCATTATTGGCTAGTCGAGCAACCCGTCCTTGAAAAAGGGTTTCATTTCTTCCTAAATGATGATTGAATCTCGCATGCTTGCCGGGAAGACTAATACCACCTGCTACTATTCTATATCCTTCTCCTTCAACTACTCTAGCTTCTGCCCAAGCTTGGGTTCCATCAGGATTGTTAAAAAGATAAATATCATTTCCATTAACATCAGTTCCTTGCCAATTCTCCCTATGAGCCCCAGCTCTTTCGATAAGCTCAATATTAGCAAGAGTATCATGAGCAAGATGGCCTTTCTCCACTTTTTCGGGATCAAATATGTGGCCGCGCTTTGAAGGATTTTTCGTAATTTCTAACGGTTTCCAATCCGGACCCGGCCTACCGGCTGCTCTCATGTGAGGCAAAACAATAATGGTATTCGCATGAGAAGTAATTAAATTCCACCTACGAGGAGGATGCTCTGCCTATGCGATCCAAAAACATTGAGCTGGAATCACTTGGATTAATGCCATTCAGGATTCTTTTTTCAGGAACAATTTCTAATCGCCCATCCTCGTGCCAAATGGCGCCTAAAAATACATTCAAATATTTCCATATCTGAATAGAATGGCCTTTTGAGTCTCGACTCATATCGGTAATGGGAATTAACTGTCTTTGAATCGACTGACGACGACGTAAGACTAATGAATCACTGACTCTTGCGTGTGCTTCTTCCCTAGATGTATTTTTAATAGCCATATTTAGCGACCAATTTATCTACTTCCTCAATCCAGATTGCATTTTCATACTGACAAGCCTGTGGTTTATATCTAATTAAAAAAAGGTAGTTTAGAAGTTCTCTAACCTGAAATTGAAAACCAAACACATAATAAGCACAATGCTGGATCATCAGCGTGAAAATGATATCTGTCGATGTGTCGGGTTCTGCATCGCAACTTTTTCCAAAAATTGCAATGTGAACATTATCTAATAGTTCATCCTCAAAGGCCGCATCTCCATCGATAATCCCCATATAAATGCTAAACTCTTCAAATCCATCCTTTGAAAAATATGCCCTCACATCCTGTCGTAGTCTACCCAAATATTCGGGAATTACTAATTTCGCATACCCCAGAAAAGTATTTTTGTTATTTTGATGCATGCTAAAGCCGGGCTCTAAATCGCGCATTTTAAAAACGGATATCGAATGAGATGGTACTCTTTCTTGCTGAGCAGGGATATTTTCCAGAAATTTTTTATAGTGACGTAGCTCTATATATCCATTTTCTCGATGAAATTCGAATCTAATTGTAAAAAGCTGCCTGACGGTTTCACTTAAATCGATCCCCCAGTCGTAGATAAAACGTACACAAAACTCAATGAGGTTCGTATAGATTTCTTCTTGTGTAAGGCGCGTTTCCGGGGTAAAGCTTTGACCAAAGGCTACCTCATAGGTTTCTCTCCAAGCCTCCGGATAAAGAGGATCACTCAAACAACAATCGATGCCCTTCAGAAGATTGCTAAGGCCTTCCTCAGTAAAAGCACTAGAGTATTCTTCAGCAAGCTTTTGCATAAAAGAGAGCGCCAAAATGCGACTTTGTTCTTCATTGAATAAGGTCTGAGTCATAGATCACCGATATATCATTATAGCTATGCGACAGTCTAATACTTGGCTTGTCTTTATGTAAAGTTAATGTAATCTTTTAAAAAAACTCTCCATAATTATAGAAGGTATTTTTTTGACGGTTGACGTATTCTTAATAGCCATATTCAGCAACCAATTTATCCATTTCCTCAATCCATATCTCGTTTTCATACTGGCAAGCCTTAGGCTTGTATCTAATTAAAAAAAGATAGTTTAGAAGTTCTTTACTACCTAGGTGAAAACCGCATATATAATAAGCAGAATGCTGAATCATCAGCGTGAAAATTGCATCTGTCGTTGTTTTTGATTCTTGCTCAGAATTGCTTCCAAAAGTTGCAATATAAACATCATCGTGTCCTTGCGGTGAGAGTGCGTGAATTTAATTTTGCAATTACGTAGACTTGTCCTCTTTAAATCTAGGTTTATCTATGGATATTGCTGATAAAATTCGAAAAATTGAGGCCCTCATTGCAGGAACTAAAAGTGATGGA
>JAIPIG010000016.1 GCA_021734805.1 Simkaniaceae bacterium | reverse complement strand
GGGCACTCGGGATGTTAAGCCTTTGGAGAGAATGTAAGACCGGAGGGCATGGGTTGTAAAAAACGTAAAAGTCCTCTTTGGACTTTTGCGATAACCAAGCTGCGTCCTCTGGCTGTTCTCTGTGAATTAGGAATCCCCTGGCTTTAGCCATGGGGAGCTGTCAAATTGAACTTGAATGTTAGTTTTATCCCTCAAGGGGTTTTGAACATCAATGCGCAAATTATCCCCAAGATCGTAGATTGTTCCGGGTCTTCGAAACAATTGAGAATAAAAAGCTTCTTTTTGATCAGGGGTGAGGGACGTGAAAAACCTTATTGCAAGCTCATATATCTCTTTAGAAACTCGATCAGAAACTTCTTTTTTACCTAATCTGTTAATGACAAGGCGTTTTGATGTTGATAAGGTTCCTGTTGCATGCGCAGCGGAGCGCGTGTGGTATTGATGAATGTGTGAAGCCATAAAAATATTAAGCCTTTGTAGGGCAGTCAATGCCGGTATGATTAAAAATAGTTCCCGGAATGATTTTGCATTCAACGGCAATATGATGACCTTCAAAGGGAAGGCCTCTGTGAACAACGCGTTTATGTCCTGACTTGAGCAAAACTACAAGTTGTCGGGCAATATAGTTGACGACTTCAGCTTGTTTAGCTTTCATTTGTGTTGTTGAATCACCGAAAAGCTCTAGTTCTTTAGGTACAAGGATCGTAGCAATTGTAGATCCTTTTGTCTGGATTTGAAGGTTTCTATGGGTTTTGGTGGGATTTTGAATATCAAATCTCCAATGATCCGTTTCCAAAATGCTTCCGCTTGAATTAAACATTTGTGAATAAAGCTTTTCCTTCATATCCGAGCTTAATTTTGAAAAAAATGCAATGGCGCTGCGGTAGACAGTATCTGAAATGGCTTTTTCGGAAACAATCTCTTCGCCTGTTCTTTTAACGAGTAAAGAAGGCGATGAGAGGTCTTTTTGAGAGGGGTAATAGTGATATTTACCGGTAGGTGTCATAACGAACTAATTTGTGATAATGCACCAAATATGATAGATGATCCGGTTCTTTAAAAAAAGTAAAAAAATACCTTGTCGGTATAATTGTGACAGAGCACTAGCCCGCATTTTTCATAAAGTTGGGGAGGAGGGCTCAAATTTGTGAAAAATGCGGGCTAGCTAAATACTCGGTGTTTTGTTAAATTTTTGCATAAAGTCTATTTTTACAGCGGATATAGGTTATGCTTGGTTTCTTACGCAAACATCAAAAAATTATATTTGCCATTGCAGGAGTTCTCGTTATTTTTTCAATGAGCTTTTTCGGAATCACTTCCTATGGGGGGGGAAATAGCCAGAAGAAAAATGTCGTATTAGGGCAAGCCATTGACGGATCTAAAATCCATTCTAAAGAGATCGATGAGATTGTCCGGTTTTTATCACAGAGCTCTAATCCCTATGTAGGATTGACATTGACTGCAGATGATGTGATTATAAAAGACTTTTTGAAATCGGGATTAGGAGCAATGCTCATTGAATCTTATTATGATGAGCTGAAAGAGGATTTAGAATCTAAACTCGATGCCTATATGCGTTATCGCCCTTATCAACACCCTGAATTCCCCTTCATTAGTGCAGAAAATATCTGGACGCGATTCGCTCCCGATTTATTCAATGCCTACCATAATTTTTTCGAAGAAAACGATGCACAGAAGAAAATACACTATGTTATTGATGCCTATGTCGCACAGGCTCAATTTCCGGAAGATCTTTTAAGGCAGTTTCTCTATTTTCACGAGAGGCAGTTTTCACCACGCATGGCCGATCCCTATATCCAAAGAGGAAATTTAGCCGTTTTCAATGTTCATACTCCCTATGAATTATTCGGAGAAAAATTCATAGCGCTATGCGCTCAATTTATTCATAACGGTGCGCTTCATGCCAAACAAAAGGGCTATAAAGTGAGCGTTGAAGAAGCAAGAGCGTCGCTTATGGATCATGCCGTGCGCGCTCATAAAGTGCTTGCCCCTGATGAAAAGACAAATGTCAAAGGCGCCCCACATCCTTACCGCGTGGCGCTAAAAAAGCTTTTCATAACTGAGAAGCACGCTGTGAAAATATGGCAGAAAATTTTATTATTTAGACGTTTATTTGAAGAGGCGGATGCCAGTGTTGTTCTCGATACGCTAGCCTATGATCAGGTCAATAAATTTGCTCAGGAAAATCTGGATCTCAACGTCTATTCATTGCCCTCATCGCTTGTTGTCAATGATTTTGAGACGATGATGAAGCTGGAGGTCTATCTCGATGTGGTTGCGAAGAGAACCCCTTCTTCATTGGTTGCTATTCCTTCTCAATACCACTCGGTAGAAAGAGTCAAAAGCCGTTGCCCTAAATTGCTTGGGAAACATTTTAAACTCGATATTGCTGAAGTGGCTAAATCGGAAATCGCACTGCATGTGGGATTAAAAGAGCTGACGGAATATGAAACGCTATGTTTTACAGAGTTAATGAGCAAATTCCCCGAACTTGCGTTGAAGCCTGCATCGACAATCGATGAAAAATTACAGGTGCTTGAACAGCTTGCTCCGGCTGTTAAACTCAAGATCGATGAATATGTGAAAGAACAAATTATCGAAAAAAATCCGAGTTGGATTTTAGCCGCGCTTAAAGATAAAGAAATGGCATCAAAAGATGTGATCCTGAATCTCGATGATGTCAACCAAGTCTTCAAAGGATTTGAGGATAACAATGATTTAATTGAGAAATTTGAAAGAGCCTATGCCGATGCTCAAAAAAATGGCGAAGAACCTGTCGTTGATCTAATCGGAGACGGTCATGCATTTTATCGCATCCAAATTTCTCATATTGATGATGAGTATCAAATTTTGACATTTGAGCAGGCATGCACCTATGGCATACTAGATCGTTTGCTCAATGAAAAATTAGAGCGGGAATATGTGAATGTGAGAATGAGCAATCCCACTCTTTTTAAAAATGCATCTCAAGAGTTTAGACCCCTCAGCGAGGTGAGAGAAGAAGTGGGGCGTCTTGTCTTTTTTGATATTATTGCCCAATTGCAAGCCTATCTAAAAACAAAGCAAGGCCTCACGTTAGATGAATCTATTTCTCTTGATGAACTTGCTGCATACCGGATGTATGATTTTTTTGCAGAAACATTGGCAAAGAGGCAATCAAGCAATCAAGATGAGGTATCAATAGAGGGGATTGAGAATCAATTCCGATTGACGACAAAACAACATACACTGAGCCGCAGTCATCCATCTCCGCTCTTTGATGAATGTGTTTTTAGAATGAAAAAAGACGAATGGTCTTCTATTGCGCTTCTCCCGGGGCAAGGGCTTGCCTTCTTCCATGTCGATGATAAAAAAATTGATGAAAAGGAGAAGAATAAGGCCATAGATGAGGGATATCGGTTGCTATGCGAAGAAGCAAGAGAAGTAGTTATGAAAGATTTACTCAATGAAATGAAATTGCAAAATGCGATTCATTTCGCTGAGCAAGAAGTTGATCCTTCATGAGTATTGAAGATCTTCTCCCGTTATCGCCTGCCATTTTTTTTGATATGACCGTAGAGGTGCCTTATGCAAAAGATTTGGATTTTAAAGGAGCTTTCAAGGGGAAGCATCTTCTCTTAGATTTAGGGGAAATGCTCAATGAGGAGCGTTTTGCTCAATGTGCTGCAGCTTGGAGTGAACATGGGCTTCAGTTTTTATATGATGTTGAAGTCCCGTTTACTTGCTCTGAATACCCCAATTTTGAAAAAAGCGATTGCGTTGAAATTTGTATAGATACGAGGGGATTAAAAGACGCTAGGGCGATCCATCGCTTTTGTCACCACTTTCTTGTTTTGGCAGCAGCGGATCTCGATACGAGCGCGCTTGAAATTACACGCTTTCGAGGAGAGGATAAACATGAGCTATGCGAGCCAAGTGCCATCCAAGTTGAAAGGGAATTTCATTCCAAAGGATATCGACTTAAAGTCACCCTCCCTTCTGCTATTTTGCATGGATTTGACCCTATCGATGTCTCGCTCATAGGTTTTACAACAGTGATTCATCGAGCTAAGGGAGAGCCGCAACACTTTCATCTTTCCAATCGCGATTTTCAGGTGCTTTTAACACCGATGCTTTATGCAAATCTACATTTAACGAGGCCCAAATGAAACAATACACGGAAACACATGAGTGGATTTTAGTCGATGAAGGGGTTGCCACCATTGGTATTTCTCATCAAGCGCAAGAAGAACTCGGTGAAATTGTTTATCTCGAACTTCCCGAGATCCATCAAGAACTAAAAAAAGATGATAGCGCCGTCATATTAGAATCAACCAAAGCAGCCACAGATATTGCATCGCCTCTTTCAGGAACAGTGACTGAGGTGAATGAAAAGCTGCTGATCGATCTCAGTTTAATCAATCAAGACCCGGAAGGGGAGGGTTGGCTATATCGTCTAAAAATGGATTAATCCGCAATTAAAAAATCCCCTCCATGAATAGAGGAGATTTTTTGACAGTTAAGGAATATTGGCTATCACTATCCGCTAGCCGCTTAGGATTCCCGGCTCAAGCAGGGAGATTGCAGCTTGGCCTCCGTTCAATCGATGAGACAAGTTCGGGGTAGGTATCATCTTCGGAGATAGTATCAAGGGCGATGCCTGTAAATCCCATAAATGAAAGGGCGATGAGCCCGGTCATCACAAAGGTAATTCCCATTCCCTTCAAACCCGGACAGACATTGCTATAACTCAATTTTTCTCGAATTGAGGCGATAAGGACAATCGCAAGCCACCACCCAAGACCTGATCCCAAAACATAAATAAAGTTGGCAAAGAAAGGGTATTCGCGGACAACGGAGAAGAGGCAGGCTCCAAGGATGGCGCAATTCACCGTAATCAGCGGAAGATACATTCCAAGTGAGCGATAAAGGGATGGGGTAAACTTCTCAATAATGATTTCAAGCACTTGCACAAAGGCGGCAATGACTGAAATAAAGATCAGGAATTCTAAAAAACTTAAGTCGATTTTACTCCCGTCAATTCCAAAAACCGAGAGCCAAGAGAGCGCTTTGGGACCTGTCACAAATTGATGGACAAACCAATTGAGCGTTCCCGATAAGGTAATAACGATTGTGACTGCAAGACCAAGTCCTTTAGCTGTTGTGATTTTGTTTGAGCAGGCGAGATAGGAACACATTCCCAAAAAATAGAAAAGCAAAATGTTTTGAATAAAAACGGTCTGGATTAGCAATCCGAGCAGATTAATCATTGAAAAGGGGCCCATCCACATCTTGTTTATCTCCTACTTTTTGACACTACTTGAAGTGCGGTCATTGATTGTATTATAAATCCAAATCATGCCGCCAATGATGAAAAAGGCTGAGGGGGCTAAGGCCATAATATTGGAGTTTTCATAGCGATCGGGATATAGGGGGGAAGCATACCAACTTAAGGGGATGACTTGGAGGCTTAAAAAGGTTCCGAAAGCAAAAATTTCGCGAATGGTGCCAATAATAAAAAGAACGCAGGCATACCCCGTTGCAGCGCCAAGACCATCAAAAAAAGCGGGTCCGGGCGTAACGTTTTTGGCATTGCTTTCACAGCGGCCCATTACAATGCAGTTTGTAATAATGAGGCCGACAAATACGGAAAGAGTTTTTGAAATTTCATAAGAAAAGGCCTTTAAGATTTGATCGACAATGATGACAAAGAGAGAGATAATGGCAAGCTGAGTAATCATTCGAACGCTATCAGGGGTCTTTTTGCGAAGGAAAGAGACAAATAGACAGGAAAAAGAGGTTACAAACATCACACTGATTCCCATAACTAGGGCAATACTCACTTTGATTGTGACCGCAAGTGCTGAGCAGATTCCGAGCACGGCGACAAGAATTTGATTGTCATGCCAGAGAGGATTGAGAAAGGCATGGAGTGAAGGTCTTTTTTTCATTGAGAATGTTCTCCCAAGTAGCGCTGGTGTGCTTTAATTAAAAAAGGGCGATAGGGGGCAAGCGAGTCGAAGTAGGCTGCTTGTACGCCTTTGCGTGTTTCACTCGCTCCGGCAATGCCATCTACGGCACTGATGGCAAAGGGCGAATCCCCGAGTTCATCTTTAACCGTCGTTTTCACAACTGTAATGCCTAGCTTAGATGTTTGATAGTTGGTTTGGCCCTGTGCATTTTCGCGGAAAATGTGTTTCCCATAAAATTGTTTTTGCCATTGAGGCGTTGCAATATTAGCGCCAAGGCCGGGTGTCTCTTTTTGATCATACCAAGTGGTTCCGATGACCGTATTGGCATTGGCCTCAATCGCAAGATACCCATAAATGGCATCCCATAATCCATAGCCATTGATAGGAATGACATATCCTATGGGAGTGAGTTGATCGAGTTCTTTTTTTAGCAAGGATGTTGCAATATTGGGATAGATAAAATAGACAAGCTTATTGGGCAAGTCGGCATAACCGTATTTTTGATGTTCTTTTAAATAGGTTTCGTAATCGATTTTCTTTTCTTTAAAAGAAAAGACATTTCCTTGGATATCAGTTAGATGAGGAACAACGCGCAATTGCTGCAGAGAAAAAATATCATTTTTACTCGCCTTATAATGAGTGCCGGGTGGATTGGGAATTAGTTTTTGTTCTTTTGGATCGAAATGCGCGGGAATATATTGGCCGGCTTCATTTTTAATTAAAAAAGAGCCGGCATCATTGAGAATCTTAGCGGAAATCAGCAGTTGCTTGCTTTGATAAAGGATTTCTTCCCTCTCTTGCAAAGGCTTTAGGGCGGCGGCGAAAATAGAGAGGATCAAAGCGCAAATAAAACAGACGATTGAGACAAAGAGAATAATATAGCGGTTGGAAAACTTAGCTGAATTTTGCGACATTGCGTTTCCTCCTAAAGTGCTTTAGAGCCATGCGATCAAACAAGGGAGCAAAGACATTGCCAAATAAAATAGCGAGCATGACCCCTTCCGGAAAAGCGGGATTAATCAGTCGAATAATGATCGTTAAAGCCCCTATCACAAATCCATAAACCCATTTGGCGGATTTGGTATACGGAGAAGAAACGGGATCCGTTGCCATGAAGACAAGTCCAAAAGCAAGTCCGCCTAATAAAAGTTGTTTTAAAACAGGAAAATCAAATTTTGCAGGGTTAAAGGCACCTCCATAGGGCCCAATGACATGACTTCCAATTTGGAAACAAGCCGCCGTAAAAAGAGCCCCAATGACAACAGAGAGCATGGTTCGAAAAGAGGCAACGCCGGTTATGATCAGAAAAATAGCTCCGAGAAGACAAGCGAATTTCGATGTTTCACCAAAGGATCCGAGCATGTTGCCAAAAAAGAGATTGGCATCGTTCATAATTCCCTGACCAAACTTGAGCTCGGCAAAGTGGTATGCATTCACAAAGGCATCGTTTGCTAGAGCAAGGCCCCCTTCTTTTAATGGGGCTGTGAGGAATGATTGAAGTTGAGGAATATTGAGGTCGGGTAGGGCTTGTGATAAGTCATGTGCTTTTTGATAAAATTGGAATTGGTGTGCTAAAAGATCATTGGTCGGAGTGAGGTGATTCCAATGCTCGCCGATTGCATCAATATGGATGCGCTTAATTTCATCGCCGATGCTCATTGTGTTGAGATAGCTTGCTTGGGAAAAACCATCAAGAGACGTCGTATCGATTTGCTGATTCATCGTCATAAGACTGTTTTTAATATGCGTTGGATTGGTCCCTACCCATACGTTACCGGTCATTTTATTGGGAAAGGCGAAATACAGAAAGCAGCGGCAGGCTAGAGCGGGATTTAAAATATTCATCCCGGTGCCTCCAAAAATTTCTTTTGCTAAAATGACACCTGCCGAAACGCCAACAGCAACCATCCAATAAGGGAGTGTCGAAGGGAGAATCAAGGCATAAAGAATTCCCGTAACGAGCAATCCCTCTGAAATTTCATGTCCCCTTATTGTAGCAAAAAGCACTTCCCAAAAACCTCCTACCATATATGAAATGGCAAGGATAGGAAGGAACGCAATGGCCCCGAGTTTAATAATCGAGCCAAAATGGGCATAGACAAACGAAAAATATCCGGAAAAGGAGTGAGAGGCCTCAAGGTAGCTCTTCATGATATTTGCATCGCCCGATCCAAAAATAAATGATTGGACACCGCTATTGAGAATCGCCATGAAGGTGCAGGGAAGGAGGGCAAAGATGACGAGCATCATCATCCGTTTGACATCAAAATGATCATGGATAAAGGGAGGGTTTTTGGCCGTGAGGGGGACTTCGGCAATAAAAGAATCAATGGCATTGATAAGGGGCGTCAGTGTTTTTAATTTAGGGTGGGAGCGGCATTTTTCGGCCCATTCTGTCAAAAGTCGGTTGATTATCATCTTTATTTCATTCCATTAGCAATCTACTAAATAGTGGAAAAATTGTGATTTAAGATCAAGGTATACCGAAATGAGTTGAAGAATTGGGGTTTTAGCTTTGATAGATAAAAACCAATTCTTCAATTTATTTCGGTATGCATGCGAAAAAATAGCAAATTGATCATAATACCGTTTATATGGAAAAACAAGTTCAAACAATTAAACGCTATATAAAGAAAAAGAGGGCGATCTTTCTGATCGTTTTGCTCTTGTTTGTCTTGGTTTTTACTCTGTTTCGCAACAGCTTTTTAGGATTTGGTCTTGAGGTTTTTCTCAACTCCAAATTCAAAACCCAAAAAGGGGTGAAATTCCATTTTGAGAAAATGGCCTTTCAATCTAAGGGCATTATTTTTTCAAATTTAGAAGCTTATAGCGAAGAAATGCCCCATGTCAAAATGGCTATTGATTGTCTCAAAGTGGGAATGCGCTTTAATTGGAGAGATTTTGAAATTGATCCGATTATCGATATCGATCATCCAATGATCACGCTGTCCGGTCCTCTCCAAAATGAAAAGGCAATGACTTCCCCTCCTTTAGAGTTTTTTAGGGCCATTACTCGGCATATTCAACTGAATATCAACCGCGGAGAGCTCATTCTTAAAGACGATGCATCCCATCCCCCGTTGCCCGTTTATTTTTCATATAAGAGCAATTTCGAAAATGAGTGTTTTGGCATTTTATCTCTGGCAAAGTCATTTGAAGAACTCAGCTCTCCGATGATAGAGATATCCATTTCATCGCTTTCCAGTGAGCTATTTTCTTATTTTGATTTCAATAAAGTTGAAATGCAGTTGCTTGCAGAGCTCAATCGCACTTTTTCTCTGTTTCATGTCGATCATTGGACGGCAACTTCGGGAATTATCACGGGGAATACTCTATTGCATTTTGGGTCTAAAGGGGCTTTAAAACGTGGAGATGTGCAGCTCGAGCTCGAAAACATTGGCCTATCCAATCAGAAAACGCAATCGGAAATAAAAATAGATAGCGCCAATTGGAGATCGTCATTTCCCTTAGCACGCAATAAAGAACGGGTCATTCATAAGTCTTGGGCTGATGTTGCAATCAAATCGAGTGTGAAAGGCTTTTATTTTAAGCTTGATCAGCACAGCGAGATCAATCTCTATGGAAAATTTTCAATGAATTTACCTGAGAATGAGGGGATTGATTTAAAAGGGCATCTCGATATCGATGGCCTTCAATCGCAGATAGCAATTAAAGGGGATCCCTATTATGGCGAGTTTAAACATCCCCAGTTAGGCATCAAACTCAGCATCAAAAATGATACGGATGGGCTCTCATCGATCGATTGTCACTTAGAGCATATTCAGTCTGATCATTTTCGTTTTACCGGTGTTTGTCACCAAGTCGATGTCGACCATCTCAACCTCATTCAAAAAATGATTACGCCCCACTTCCCGGATGTGGGAAAAATTGATTTGAAAGAGGGTAAACTCGAATGCGAAATCGTTGCTGAAATTGAGAAAAAGCAATTTAAAGCACTGCATTTAGAAAAAATCATTGCCCATAATCTGCATGCTCATATTGATGGGGGAAAAGTCATTGCCTTCTGTTCCAAATTAGAAGGAGCGCTTGATATTGATTTAAAGACACGCCAATTCGATCGGTGGAAGATGATCATCGAATCGGGGGATGTGGTGATTTCCGATCCCGATAGAGAATCGATCATGATTTATGATCTATCCGCAGCCATGGCATCGGAGCTTGATACTTTTTCCCATTCCTATGTGCACGGACGGCTCTTCGATCATATTTTTGATATCAATTTCTATGGTCAAAGGCGCAATCCCGATCTCGATTTGATTGTTAAGACCTCAACTGAGGCTTTACTTAAGCATTTTCCCCGAGCTAAACAAGCCTCTCCCCCTCCTGATGCAATGCATACAATCCATGCCCACTTTTCAAGGGAAATGGATTATTGGAGAGTTAGGGGTGAAATAGGGGAAGAAGACCCTCTGAGTTTTGGATTCAAGCTCACTGATTTTTCACTCTTTTCTTCTATTCCGGAGCAACTCAACCAATTGAGCCATCGCGTATTTGCCGGATGGTTTAAAGGGCATGCAGTGGATGAAGCGATATATCATTGGATTCTATATTTTCTCGATGTGGATTGGGCGATCCGCGGGCAAATCGATACGATGGGTCGCTTTGATGGAATGCATGTGAAATGTGAGCTTTCATCGCATGAATTAGATTTTATTTCGGATGCAATTGATGTTCGTGTGAGAGATAAGGAGAGCAAGGCATTTCATGGCCAGCTCGATTTTACCTATGATCACCGCGTGCTTGACTTAATGATCCCCATTGAGCAGGCCGAATGTTCGATTAAAAAATTTGACTTAGATTTTTCTAATCTGTCGGGGGATCTCTATATTCGAGATGACAAATTATTTATCCATTCTTTGAAGGGGGAATCTTATGGATTAAAAATGGGTGGGCAAGTCGACTTGAATTTTTATGAGAAACAGCCCTCACACTTTGAAGTGCATGTCGATCAAATTGAAGGCCCATTAGAAGGACTTAAACAGATTGCGCAGCATTTCCCGGATTTTGCATCACTCTCAACAGATATCAATGGACAGACTCATGCAATGGGTGAGGGATTTGTCTTAATATCGGATATTTATCCCGTTGAGAAAGAGCCGGTTTGGAATCTTAAAATCCATGTCGATCAAGGGGTGTGCCAATTAACTCAAAACCTATCCATTGCAGATTTTTCAGCCAATGTTGAATGCCAATCAAAAAATAATGCAACGTTTCTACAGCAGATTCAGGGCGTATTATGCGTTGATCGGCAAAAATTACCCTATATGCTGTCGGCATCCTATTTTAATCTCAATCAAGAAAATGAAGGCGATGTTGCCTTTGATTTTCAAATTGAAGATGAAATGATGTCGCTCTTGCACCTTCTAGGTAAATGCCGGGTAAAGGAGGGGGAATACCATATTCATATTGATCCTAAAGAGAGCAATTATCTCGGCTCTACTTTAGAATTTACCGATTTCAAAACCGATCTCAGTTTTAATCCGTTAAGTGGGAATTTTCAATTTGATCTTGAAGGAAAAGACCTTCCGATTTTTTCACAAATGCTCACTCAATTCAATGTATTACCAAAGACACATTTTTTAAATTCTCAATACGTCAAATGTAACGATTTCCTACAGATCGATTTAGAATTTGATGAAAAAGCGCATCAATCAAAACTCGATATTCAATGCCGCGAGGCAAGCATTGCGACCATTTATTCTAGGCCGCTACACCTTATTTTAGAAAAGACGGGCGACGTCATTGACATTAAACGCGCTGCTTTTGGTGAGATTCATTTCGATGGACAGATGCATCTAATAGAGAAAAAACTGATTTTTGATCCCAGTGTGCTCCACTATCTCAATACGAAGCTGCCGATTCATGGAGGGGAGCTGGATTTCACCTCAGGAAAGCTCGACCTCGACCTGAAGGAGGCGACTATCAATCTCGATGAGATCAAAATAGCGCATTTTTTAGCGCCTCTTCTCTCACAACTCTCTTATAGTGACTTTTCCGGCAATTTGAATCTCAATGGGCACTTTACTCTAGGACAAGGTGGAATCGATGCGGAGCTTAAAGTCGACTCATCGCAATTTGGGGAGAGTCAATTATCCCTGACATCTGAAACATTGAGTCAATGGCATTTTGACTTTGAAGAAGGGCTTTTGATTCGCAATCTCGATTTCAATATTGCTTATCCCGATCTGCCGCACCATTTTGCGGGTTTTTGTATTGGATCAATTCAATGGAATGAGGGGAAGCTGGGCGCAGAGGCCGTTGAGATGACGGTGAGTCCTGCAATGATCGATTATATCATTGAGAAGAAAGCGTTTTATCCAATTAATACTTATTTAGAAAAACTCCAATCTCAAATGCCTTCCTATCCTTGGGATCATCTCATTCAAGTGAAAATGGATCTCAATTGGGATGGCCCCCACTTTATCATATCGGGCATCTTAAAAGAGGGTACCTATGCTTTGAATCAAATGATGTGGGAATTCAAACAGCCGAAATTCAGATATCAAAACCAAAAAGTCGAAATTAATTTTCAAACGCATATTGGTGATTTAGAATTTGATGTTCAGGGGGAAGTGGATCTGTTAGCTACCCATAAGATGAGTGTTAATCTAAAGAGACTTGATCTAGGAAATCCAACGGAAGACTACGTTGCCATTGAGGGGTCATTTTCAAATGATTTCGAGGTGCGATGCGAGCGCCTCGAAGGAAAATTATTTGGTGCACAATTTGATTTTGCATCGCGTTATCCCCATTTTATATCTTCTGAGATGATCTTAGGAGGATCGGCAATATTGGATCCGATGAAGATCGTCCCTTTTTTACCTCACCCAATCAATAAGAAAATCAGGGAATTGGCGATTCAACACCCGCTAGTGATTGAAGGGGATATTATGATTGATAAAAATCAGATCGCCGATTCATATTTTAAGGGTTACTTAAAGGGACGAGATCTCATTGTAAATCAATATATTTTGCGCAATTTAATAGCGGATATTTTAATCAATCGAAGCGCCTTTAAAATGATGGACTTTCGCTTATCCGATCAAGCCGGTTTGATTGTCATTGACGAGTGTATAGCGACTCCGGAAAACAAGGCCCTTTCTTTTGAGTTTAAGGGAATTCAGGTGAGTGAATTTCGCCCTAGCCTTTTGAGAAAAATTGGAGAAGGGCCGACTAAAGCAAAGCCTTTCGTGATGCGAAAACTCAAAATCGATGAGCTGAAAGGGAATACGGCAGATCTCAATTCGATTAAGGGAAAAGGGTATTTAAAATTCCACAATACATTTAAAACAGAGCACAATACACGCCTGATTCCCTTAGAGCTCATTACCCGTTTGGGTCTTGATCTCGGTCTCTTGGTGCCTGTCCGTGGGGAAATTGATTTTCAAATTGAAGATCAAAAGATCAAGCTTATGGCCCTTCGAGATAGTTATAGTGAGGGAAAACGCTCTCATTTCTTTTTCCCATCCACCAATCGATGCTATATCAAATTTGATGGAGAAATGAATGTCGATGTGAAAATGAAGCAATACGTTCTTTTTAAGATTACCCAGCCCTTTATGATTTCCCTTCGAGGCTCTGTCATGAAGCCCAAATATGGCCTGAAGTAAACAAAAACTCTGATATGACAACTATCGCACATGCGTTCATGAATGTCTTGTTTCCAACCGAATGTTTAATTTGTCATTGTATATTGGACGGATGGACTCAATTGATTTGTCAAACCTGTTTTGCTTCTCTGCAGCGCATTTCGTTTTTGAATCGCTGTTTGACTTGTTTATCCCCCTTATTAAATAAGGGTTCATTGCAATTGCAATGCCATGGATGTAAGAGACGTCATTTTTCATATCATCGCCTCTTTGCCGTAGTGATTGATGACCTCTATTCTCATCCTCTGATCCAATCACTCAATCAAACAAAGAGTGAACGCTTAGCTAAACTTTTAGCTTCATTCCTCGCGGTTCAAATCGAGTGTGATCCGGACAGAGAATTTGATGTGATTATCCCGCATCCCCACCAAGCGGATGCGTATCTCTTATCAAAAAAGCTCTCCGCTTTTTTGGAAGTCCCCTTGATGAAACATCCCAAGCAACTCAGAGGCCCTATGAAAGCTTTGTATGTGATTCCCTATATAGGGTCATTGCAAGAAATCAATCGTAACATTGAACAGCTAAAAAACCGCGTAGACATTCAGAGCATTGATTTAGCCTGTTTCACTGCAAAACAGATCATTGAATAGATATACCGAAATTTTGGTATATTTACGCGCCAAGATTTTGTTTTGTCATCTGGACTTGTCTGCGTAAAATTTCATCGCGTTGCAATTGATCTTTGATCTTATTCCATGAATGAAGAAGCGTTGAATGTGTTTTTCCACCAAAAGAAGAGGCGAGTTTAATCAACGACTCATTAATCAATTCTTTTGCAAGATACATCGCAACTTGTCTTGGCAATGCGATATCTTTTGATCGAGATGTTCCCTTCAAATCACTAATGCGCACGTTAAACATGGCAGAAACGCTTTTTAAGATACTCTCTACTGAAATTTTTTGATGGTGAGCGCATTGGAACATTTCACTGAGGGTTCTTTCAACGATTTCTTTAGAAACATCGAGTCCCATTAATTTGCAATAGGCGCTGAGCTTGTTAATGGCTCCTTCAAGTTGGCGTACGTTGTCATAAATATGCTCGGCGATGAGGTAAGCAATGGAATCGGGGATGCGCAAACCTTTTGCTTCTGCTTTATGTTGTAGAATGGCAACGCGCGTTTCAAAATCGGGAGCTCCGATTCCGGCAACAAGTCCCCATTCCATACGGGCGATTAAGCGCTCGGACAATTTGAGTTGACTTGGGGGTTTATCGGAGGAAATAATGACTTGTTTTGATTGATTAATCAAACTCTCAAACGTATTGCAAAATTCCTCTTCAAAATTGAGGCGGTTTTGTAAAAACTGAATATCATCGACAATCAGGACGTCGAGGGAACGGTAGAAGCGCTTCATTTTATCAATAGACTTATTGCGCAAGCTATCGACCAAATCATTGATGAAGGCTTCAGTTGTAATGCACTGCACACGCATTTTGCGGTGCTTTTCGCAAATGGCATGGCCAATGGCGTGGAGCAAGTGAGTTTTCCCTAATCCAACACCACCATGGATGAAGAGGGGATTATAAGACTTACCGGGTCTTTCGGCGACACCGAGTGCAGCTGATTTAACAAATTGGTTTGAAGGCCCCTCAATAAAGTTATGGAATGTATAATTTTGATTGAGTTTACTTTCGAACTTCTCTTGTTGGATATCGATTTCATCAAAGGGGATGATCGTTTGTTGTGTCTTAAAAGAATCTTTTTTAAGCTCTGCAATTTTAAATACAATGGAAGGCTCTCCCGATTCACTTGTCGGCAAAAAGGAGGCTAGCTCTCTTTTGTAGTTATCGAGAAGATATTCACGCACAAAGATATTGGGAACTTGCAGCGAGATTTCATGATCGGTCAATTCGAGCACCTTAATAGGCGCAAACCAATTTTGAAATTCAGCAGTTGAACACTGTTTGCTGATAAAATCTAAGAACTGTGTCCAACATTCTTCTAATCCGGTTTCGGCGAGCATCGATTATCCCTTGCTATAGTTATGAACAACCTTTCCACAAACAACTCGTAGAGTGTAATTTACGAACGCAACTCTAACATTATGGATTTAAAGCACGCAAGTGAATTTCTTTTTTGTCATGCGATTTTAATCACTAAATCATTGAATGTCAAAACGAGTGAAATGGAAAAAAAAATCAAAAAAAACAATGTGGAAAAATTGCTCATAATTTTTATCTAAAACTCGACTCTTCAATTTATTTCGGTATAGATTGTGAGTTAACTATAAGCTAAAATGAGTGCATCGGCGCGGTCGGCAATGGTCTTATCGGGATTGATCAGGAGTTCTTTAGCTTGTTCGATTGCTTGCCGCTTATACCCGAGAAGAAAAAGTGTTTTTGCTTTATTGAGGAGTGTTTTAGCGTGCTTGGGATCTTTTTTCAAGGCCCTTTCAAGAAAATTTAAAGCATAAAGATGGTTGCCTGTTTCGAGATAAAGAGCTCCTAATGTCTGCAGACAATAGAGATTATCGGCTTCCAGTGCAGTGAGGGCTTCGAAAAAGCGCAAAGCCACCTGATACTGCCCTTCCTTAATGTAAGAGTAGCCGACAAACATGAGGTCTTGCACCTCATTCTCACCCCAGCCCAGGACTTGTTTCCAATCGATTGGATCCACGAATGATTCCTACCCTTTTTGATTTTTACGTCTTGCTGTTTCGATATATTCTTTCATATCAGATCGATCTGTAATCAATTGTAAAAGATTATGGATATTTTCGCCTTGAGTAATTTGATTTTCAGCATGATTAATGATTTTTGGATCACTGACACTTCCCATAGAGGTTTTGAGCTGATCGATATAATGTTCGATGCGGTGGGTCATGGCTTCAATTTTATCCTTGCCTCCAAGGCTCGGGATAAAGGAGAAGAGATAAGCGGCATTGGTTGTCGTTTCATAGCCCTGTGGGCTATCGATTTCTGCAAAAGGGCGGTTTTTCTCATTTGTTTGGAAGATCAGCGAAAGTTCAGGGGAATAACTGGGGATATTTTGATCTTTTTGAGCTTGGGTCGTAACCATGCGGGCATCTTGGACAAGAGATGATGCATGTAGATGATCTGCAGATGCATATTGATTAGAGACATCCATGCCCATATTATCAATTGTTTTAGATGAGGCCATTTTGAATTCCCCGATTCATTGTTTTATACTGCTTTGTTGCATAATTCGACAAACCATCAAGTTATTGACAATAAGAATTTTAACAACCACAGAGAGCACAGAGTACACAGAGAAAAATCAAGAAAATGCGCATTCCGGTGCCTCTGTGAGCTCTGTGCTCTCTGTGGTAAAACTAATAATGAGCATGTTAGGTAAAAATGAATTGTGCAACAACGCTGTTTTATACTGGTATCATTTCCCATACCAAATTAACATATTTTATAAAAAATAATTTTACCTTTGAGCTCGATTTTACAACGCATTTTAGGGTGATTTCCACAAATTCCCACATTTTTTATTGGATGTGGATTGTGTATAAATGATTGATAATGAAATTAAATTAATCTTTGATATTAACCTTGTCTTAATATTAGTAATTGTTTTGTTGAAAAGTGGCTTGCGCTGTTAGGGTAAAATTGCTATCCTGTGGAATTAAGTGGGAATTCTTAGGAGAAGGTATGGGCGATTTCTTCTTTAGTGGTGCGCATTCATCTAAGCTTGATGAAAAAAATCGCTTTGTTTTACCACAGTCGATGAGATACGGTCTCGTTGAAAATGGGGCTTTGCAATTTACTCTTGGGCTGGGACTCGGTGGATGTCTATCTATATATAGGAGATCGGAAATTGAGGCGTTAGTTCTTCGCCTCAAACCAAAAATCCACATTGTGAAGTATCGGCGCTTCTTTACCCTCTTCTTTTCCACTCTCCACCACACAAGTTGTGATAAGTTGGGGCGTGTTTTAATTCCTACGATCCTGAAGAGGGCTGCCAAAATTGATCAAGAGGTGATCATTGCGGGTGTTCTCAATAAAATAGAGGTTTGGTCCCGAGAAAAATATGAGTTCGATCTAGATAGCTTCTTGAGTGAGGGCGATTCACAAGATATGAATCTGCTTAAGATGACGGAAGAGATATTGACCAGCGTTGAACTTGGGCCAAAAGAAAGAGAAGTATATAGCGGCGATGAATCAGAATTATCATATCTCGGTGATGAGAGAGGAAGTGATTCAGGGTTTTAAAGCCTCGCATCTCCGAGTTTTCTGTGAAGGGACATTAGGAGCAGGGGGGCATGCAAAGGAGATTCTTGCGGATCATCCTGAAATTGCTGCTTATTTTGGAATTGATCGCGATTTTAGCGCCATTGAAATTGCCAAAGAAAATCTCAAGCCATACCAAGACAAAGTTCATTATATTCAAGCTAACTTTTCAGATCTCGATCGCATTTTTGAAGAATATCATATCGATCAAGTCGACGGATTCCTATTTGATCTCGGCGTTTCTTCTATGCAATTTGATCAAGGGGAAAGGGGCTTTAGTTTCCGCACCGATGCACCTTTAGATATGCGCATGGATCCCACTCAATCTTTGACGGCAGCTGAAGTCATTGCATTCAAAAATGAAAAAGAACTCGGCGCTATTTTCAGAGATTATGGAGAGGTACCCTTTTGGAAAAGGGCTGCCAAAATGATTGTCGAAACGCGTAAAAAACAGCCTATCACGACGACGGTTCAACTCGCTTCTTTAATTGAAAAAATGCTTGGGGGAAGAGGGAAAATCCATCCTGCAACGCAAATTTTTCAAGCGCTTAGAATTTATGTGAATGAAGAGCTGAGTCATGTCGAAGAGGGGTTGAAAAAAGCACTCCACTATTTAGCTCCTGAAGGTGTGATTGGTGTGATTACATTTCATAGTTTGGAAGATCGCATTGTCAAAAATATCTTCCGCGAAGCGGCAAGTCCCATCCGATCCGAATCGGGTAAAAAAGTAGGGGATTCTCCTTTTGAGCTGTGCCATAAAAAGCCACTCATCCCCTCGCACGACGAAATCAAGAAAAATACCCGTTCACGAAGTGCAAAATTAAGGTGGATTAGAAGACGATGAGACGCAATATCCTCCTGAAAATTTCCATTTGTATCCTGAGTTTTGCTAGTGTCATCTATGCTTATTTAGAAGATCAAAATGAAGTGATATCGCTGAGCATGATGGTGCCGAGCTTAGAGAGACAATTACTGGCAATTCAAGAGGAAAATACACGTCTTCGCTATGAAATCGAACGTTTTGAAAGTCCTTCCAATCTCATGCAATTAGCAAAGCATTGCGAATTTAGTCATTTGCATCATCCTTATAGCGATGACATTATTTGTGTGACGTTTAATTCGAATGACTTTTTTATGCCAAGACCGCAAAATGCAAATGCTTATGAAACATTTTCGCTCGAATCGCAGAGCATCGTCGTTGGAGCACTACCGAAATAAATGGTGTAAAATGTCCGTACGTCCCTCAAAAGAAAGCAGGCGCATTCTCGCTGTTGCCGTTTCCCTTTTTTTTTGTTTTTCCCTTCTAGTGATACAATTTTATCGCCTTCAAATTAAAGAGCACGATAAGTGGATGTTTGCTGCGAATAGACAACATCAAACAGTGCTGTATGATAATTTTAAGCGGGGGGTTATTTATTCGAACACCGATATTAAATTTGGTCATGTTGAAAAGCCTCAGCCTTTTGCTTTCGATGTTTTAAAATACCATCTGTATGCAGACCCCGATTCGATTCCTATAGAACACAAAGACAAAATCACGGCAATGATTGCTGAGCTTCTTGATCTAAATAAAGAGCAAATCACACTTCTTAATGAGTCTCTTTATAAAAAATCCCGTTCGCGTAAATTACTCAAATGGATCTCATGTGAAGAGGAAGCTAAGGTAAGGGAATGGTGGAAAAGTTTTTCAAAACAGGCTCGACTTCCCATGAATGCTCTCTTTTTTGTGAAAGACTATAAGCGGATGTATCCTTTTGGGAAATTACTCGGTCAGGTTTTGCATACTGTGCGCGAGGAGAGGGATGATGAAACCGATCAAGCCATTCCGACCGGGGGAATCGAAATGGTGTTCAACTCCTTTCTTCAAGGGGAAAAGGGTAAGCGGGTGATTATAAGATCTCCTAGGCAAGAGATGGAGGTCAAAAAAATCATTAAGCCCGTAAAACATGGCAATGATGTCTATTTGACAATTAACCACTATTTGCAAGAGATCTGTGAGGAAGAATTAGAAATCGGCGTTAAAAAGGTTAATGCTAAAGCGGGCATGGTCTTAATGATGGATCCTTACACGGGCCATATTTTGGCTATGGCTCAATACCCGTTCTTTTATCCCGAAAAATATCGAGAATATTATAACGATCAAGACTTGCTCACAGCAACGAGCATTAAAAATATTTCGGATTCTTTTGAGCCGGGTTCGACGATGAAAGCCGTTTCTTGCGCCATTGCTCTTATGGCTAATGAAAAGCTAAGGCAAGAGGGAAAAGAAGAGCTTTTTGATCCCGAAGCACCGAGGCGCTGTGATGATCATCACTTTTTAGGTCGAGGTCCTCTAAAAGATGTTAAAACACACCGCTTTCTCAATATGGATATGGCAATACAAAAATCATCTAATGTCTATGTTGCTCGCCTCATGCAACAGGTTTGTGAAAGAATCGGCCCCCATTGGTATCGAGATCAACTCGAAAACGTATTTGGATTCGGGGTGAAGACCGGTGTGGAGTTGCCCTACGAAAATCCCGGATTTCTTCCGTCACCGGGTAAGACTTATGGGGGAAGTAAATTGCAATGGTCTATTCCTACGCCATTTTCTCTTGCAATGGGGTATAACCTCCTAGCCAATGCTGTCCAAATCACACGGGTCTATTCTATCTTTGCAAGTGGAGGATATTTGGTCTATCCGACTCTTATTAAAAAAATTGTCGATCCCACAACGCAAAAAGAGATTCAATGCGCATTGATCAATCACAAACCTCCTCAAAAAGTACTTGATGAGTGGATCTGTCGTCGGATCATTCAATCAACCAAATATATTACGAAGAAGGGGGGCGCCGGAGCCGCAGGAGAGATCTATGGGTATACCGAAGCGGGAAAAAGCTCCACGGCTGAAAAATTGATCAATGGTGTTTACGACAAAAATTGCCACTTTTCCACGTTTGTCGGGATGGTTCCTGCAGAAAAGCCTAAGTTTGTGATGTTCGTTGCAATTGACGAGCCCGAGAAAAAATTTATACCCGGATTTGGAATGACACAATTTGGCGGAAAATGCGCCGCTCCCATTTTTCGCGACATTTCAAAAAAGGCACTGAGTTATTTAGGAGTAAAACCCGACGATCCATATGGCATGCCACCCGGGGATCCACGCCGTGATGAACATAGGGCTGATTGGATTGAAGAGAACCGACGACTGACCGATCTTTATCACGAATGGAATGATTAGCCCCTCATTTCTTACAAATGCGGGTTAGCTTCATTGGAGTTTTATTGTCCATTGAACTAAAATCAAAAATCCACCCGGTTATTGGCTATGCCGGTGACTGAGTAGGCTAAAAAATAATAAAGAGATAATAATGAAACTTAAGAAATTATTTAATGGAATTCCCGGAATCGAGATAAGGGGTTCCAAGGAAGTCGAGATTATGGGGCTTTGCGCCCATTCTCGACGGGTTGCTCCCGGCGATTTATTTATTGCGAAGAGGGGATTTAAAAGAGATGGCAGTGAATTTATTAATGAGGCGATCTTAGCGGGTGCTGTTGCTATTTTAACTGATATTTATAACCCCTTTTTGGAGCAGATCTCTCAAATCATTCATCCGAATCCCAATGCAATTGAAGCTGAAATTGCCAACCGCTTTTATGATTATCCTTCGGACAAGCTCAATACGATTGCAATCACGGGAACGAATGGCAAAACAACGGTGGCATACCTGGCTCGCTTTTTACTTGAAGACCATATTCCGGTGGGAATGATTGGGACCGTTGAAACAATTACGGGCAAGCACCGTATGTTGAGCGAATTCACGACCCCCGACTGTCTAACCTTGCATAAATTGTTAAAAGAAATGGTCATCAATCATTGTCCATTTGGGGTGATGGAAGTGACTTCACATGCAATTGATCAGAAGCGAATTCAAGGCATTCGCTTTGATCGCTTTGTCTTTACCAACCTATCGCAGGATCATCTCGATTATCACAAAACATATGAAGAGTACCATAATGTTAAGGCCTCTCTTTTCACTGAAGTGTGGGCAAAACAAGGGGCGATGGCTATTGTGAATGCCGATTCGTGTGAGAGTGAAAAAATGATATCGGATTTCCCCGGACAAGTCATTTTTTATTCGATGCAAAAACCGAGTGATATTTGGGCAAGTGATATTGAACTGTTTAAAGATCGGATTCGTTTTATTTTACATGCTCAGGATCATGAAGGAGTTGTTGAAGTTCCTTTGATTGGGCTCTACAATATCTCAAATATTTTAGCCGCATGTGCCATCGCTCTAAGCTATAAAAAATCATTTGCTTATGTTCTCAAAAAGTTGTCCCAATTTCCGGGTGTGAAAGGAAGGATGGAAAGGATCCCATCGGATCAAAAAGATGTGTATATCGATTTTGCCCATACGCCGGATGCTCTAAAAAGCTCACTGCAAGCGATACGTCCTTTGACAAAAGGAAAAATCATTGCCGTCTTTGGGGCGGGGGGAGATCGAGATGCCGCTAAAAGGCCCATTATGGGAGGGATTGCCGCACACAATGCAGATGTGACTATTTTAACTAGTGACAATCCGCGCAGTGAAGATCCTCAAGCTATCGCAGAGGCGATTCGAGAGGGGATGGATCCATCCAAAGAGGTGATTATTGAACTTGACCGGAGAAAGGCAATTGCCCTTGCCTTAGAAAAAGCAGGGGAACAGGATTCGGTTTTGATTGCAGGGAAAGGGCATGAAACCAGACAGATTTTCCGTCATCGCACAATCGATTTTGATGATTACCAAATCGCAAAAGAGTTGATGGGGACATGATGCGCTTTAGATTATCTCGATTTTGTACATTTTTCGGATGCGAGTTTTGCAAGATTTTGACATACAATCGGTTACCAATTCCTGCAATCGGCTTGAACACGCCACTACAGGAATTGGTAACCGATTGTATGTCAAAAGATTGTGAAAATCGCGCCAAAAAATGTACAAAGTCGAGATTATTTCCCTTGTTTTTTTTACTGATCGCATTGATGACGGGGTGTTCGCATCAAAATCCCGATGCGTATACTGCGATCAAAGCGGCAAGTCGCCCTAAGCTTGAGCCGAAGGTTGAATTTACTCTCCCTGAAGAGATCCATGCAAAACCGTTAATTGTCATTGATCCGGGACATGGGGATTATGATCATGGGGCTGAGTATTTTAAAAGCCAAGAAAAACAACTGAACTTGGTCACGGCAAAACTTGTGAAAAAACACTTAAATAATTTAGGGTATCGGGTATTACTCACGCGTAATTCAGATACGTTTGTTTCACTGATTGAAAGGGCTTCAATTGCCAATCAATCGGGATGTTCGCTGTTTGTGAGCATCCATTATAACTCAGCGAAAAATCGCAATGTGACGGGCATTGAGGTTTTTTATTATCCAAAAGGGGATGTCAAGCGGCAAAATGCTTCTAAAAAACTCGCTTCACATGTGATCGATCATGTGGTTGAAATGACCGGAGCTAAAAGCCGTGGGATTAAAAATGGCAATTTCTGTGTCATTCGAGAGACAAAAATGCCCGCTATTCTGATCGAAGGGGGGTTCATGACCAATCCCAAAGAAATCAGGCTTTTAAAAGATTTAAAATATCTGAATAAAGTGGCAAAAGGAGTCGCAAGCGGAATCGATCGCTACTTTAAAAAAAACCCCGCTATAAATGCGGGTTAGAAATGTCCACGGTGCGACTTGAACGCACGACCTGCTGCTTAGGAGGCAGCCGCTCTATCCCCTGAGCTACGCGGACAAGGGAACCGGTACAAGTATAACCTTCTTAAACCTTTTCTTTCAAATAACAGCTCGTTTTCTTCTTGCAAAGTCGAGATAAGCTGAGTAAAGTGGAAAAAATAGGTTTTTTTTAAATTTCTGAACATTTGGGAGTCATGCCATGTCACAAGAGGCGGATATTGGGCTAATTGGCCTTGCTGTTATGGGTCAAAATCTGATTATGAATATGAACGATCATGGATATCGCGTCGTTGCATATAATCGCACGGTAGATAAAGTCGATCACTTTTTAAATGACTTAGCTAAAGGCTCTCAGGTCATTGGGGCCCATTCACTTAAGGAATTTTTTGCGACATTGAAAAGACCGCGCAAAGTCATGTTCATGGTCAAAGCCGGTCAGCCGGTCGATATGCTAATCCAGGAATGTCTTCCTTTTCTAGAAAAAGGTGACATTATTATCGATGGTGGTAATAGTCATTTTCCCGACACGGAACGCCGTTATAAAGATCTCAAGGAAAAGGGGATTTTATTTGTCGGTTGTGGCGTTTCCGGTGGAGAGGAAGGGGCGCGTCATGGCCCGTCTCTAATGCCCGGCGGGCATCCCGATGCTTGGGCGGAAATTAAACCCATATTACAGGCGATTGCCGCAAAGAGCGATGATAATGAGCCTTGTTGTGATTGGGTGGGTGAAGGAGGCGCCGGTCACTATGTTAAAATGGTCCATAATGGAATTGAATATGGCGATATGCAGATTATTTGCGAAGCCTATCACATTCTAAAATCAATTTTAAAACAGTCTGCTGATGATCTCCATGCCATTTTTGATCAATATAATCATGGTGAACTCGATAGCTATTTAATTGAAATCACAAGCAAGATTTTTGCCTATCGCGATAAAGAGGGTAAGCCTCTTGTTGAAAGTATTTTAGATACGGCAGGTCAGAAAGGAACCGGAAAGTGGACTGCGATCAGCGCTCTTGATATGGGCATGCCGCTCACACTCATCGGAGAAGCCGTATTCGCGAGATGTTTATCTGCACTTAAAGAAGAGCGTGTTGAAATGGCCCCTAAGTTTGCCTTTGATGCACCCCCCTTTAATGGAAATAAACAAGATGTCATTGATCATGTAAAAGATGCTCTTTATGCCTCAAAAATTATCAGCTATACACAGGGCTTTATGTTGCTGAGAGAAGCTGCTACACAAATGGGTTGGAATCTCAATTATGGCGGTATCGCTCTCATGTGGCGTGGTGGTTGTATTATCCGCAGCAAGTTTTTAGGCAAAATTAAAGAAGCTTACGATAAACATGAAAATCTAAATAACTTGCTATTTGATGATTTCTTTATGAGCGAGCTCAAAAAATCAGTTCCGGGATGGAGGAAAACGGTTTGCCTTGGGATTGAACATGGCATACCAACTCCTTGTTTCGGCTCATCTCTTGCATTTTTTGATGGACTTCGCTCAAGCCGTCTACCTGCCAATCTATTGCAGGCACAGCGCGACTTTTTTGGGGCGCATACTTATGAGAGAATCGATCAGCCCCGTGGCAAATTTTTCCATACGAATTGGACCGGTACCGGGGGCGATATTAGCTCCAGTACATACAATGCTTAAAGTCCACAACTCAAGTTTGTGACAGAGCATTAGCCCGCATTTCTCACACAGTTGGGGAGAAGGGCTAAAGCAAAGGCCCTCTCAGATTTTAGGGTAGTGCGAGAGCTATGCAATATAAAAAGGAGTTATGGTGCGCCAGTTTTTGATTTTGATAGCCTTTTTATTTCAGGTTTTCCCAGTGTATACCGGGCAAAACAAGGTAGCTATTATTACAGGCGCCTCTAGAGGGGTTGGTCTTGCAACTGCAGAGCATTTGGTAAATAGTGGATTCACTGTATATGGCACAATCAGACCATCTAACAAGACCTCTCTTCCTGTAAAAGATAATCTACATTTTCTTCCTGTGGATTTAATGGATGAAACATCTATCCAAGCCGCCATCCAAACCATTCTGGAAAAGGAAGGGCACATCGATATTCTTATTAATAACGCGGGATATGCTCTTGTAGGCCCTGTTGAGTTGCTCACGGGCAAAGAAATTCAAGACCAAATGGAAGTAAATTTTTTCGCACCTATTCGATTCATTCAAGCAGTTCTTCCTACTATGCGAAATCACAAGGCGGGGCATATCATCAATATTAGTTCTCCCAATGCCTTTTGCACCCCACCCTACGGTAGTATGTATGCAGCCAGCAAAGCAGCATTAGAATCTGTTTCTGAATCGCTTTGCATCGAAGTTCAGCCCTATAATATCTCTGTCTCCATTGTGGAACCTGATTTATTGAAGACATATTTCGCTCTTCCACTAGGCACTAGAGAGGTCCTAAACAATCCTTACCAAAGCGTTGTGAATGCAATTGAGGCAGAAACCAAAGAACGACTTCTTCATCCCGAGCTCCTTTCACCAAGTCAATCGCCCGAAGAGGTTGCACAATTCCTTTTTGGTGTCATTCAAGATCCCAAACCAAAACTACGATATCAAACCAGTGAGCATGCGCGACAGTATGTAACTCCAAAGCTTCTAGATCTTACAGGCGACATCTATCTAGAAGAAATACGAAAATTTAATGAAGCAAAGCATTAGAGATTCTCTTTTAGAGCATCTCTAAATCTTTTCATGAATTAGATCGGTTGATTCATACTCTGCAATGACAATTATTTTTTACGACTAAACTCTATTTGGGAAACAGCTGGTTCCCTATTTTCATACACCTGAATATCAAATGGTTATAACTTTCAACCTAATAGCTGACTAAAGTCGATTATTTTATCAAAATATCCCTCATCCAAAACACTTTCGTCCACCCCATTTACATGAATAAGAACAGGCCGAATGGAACAAAATTTAGGAGTTTTTAATCGTTTTCGCTTGGTTTCCATCTCCTTAATTATCTTGAGACATACGGGCTTTTTGGAAAATTTAATCTCACATAAAAAAAGACTCTGAAAACGCGTTTGAATCATGTAATCAATTTGACATCCGAGTTGTTTTGTAGTGGCATTCTGAAAGAAGCCTACTCTTGCCAATTCGTCTTCTCCCTCGTACAACAATAAGACTTGCACTCCTATTATCTATCAGCCCCTTCACCCTGGATAACTCAACCTCTCGCCCGATGAATTTGGAAAGACTCATTTTCCCCTCTCTTTTTCTCCGATCATACACCTCTACTTTGATAAAAATCCAACAACAAACAGCTTTTTTGCCATTTGTTGTTGGAATTTCAAAACTGACCATTTTTAATGGTAAATTTAATCTTTAATACGCCCTTTTTTTCATTAGTCATTGATTTTAAAGATGTTATAAACACTTGTTTTGATCCGCTGCTTTTATTTTTCATCAAGTCAGCGGATCAGAACAACTATTATGCCTGTTGTCAGAGTGAAGACAGAGGGTTAAATCGGGCTTCTAGCCAGCATTTCTCACACATTTGAGTCGGACAGATGTATACCGCTCGGCATTCAAGAGTTGTTTTTTTTGTCGCCGGCATCCCCACTTGGTTGATTTACCTCACCTCTGCCTATTGTCAATAGCGCGCCCTTTCGGTAAAGGGCCTTCGGCCCGATCGACCATCGCTATAGCCGGCTTCTAAAAATTCCAACTCTTGAATCACTCCCGGTATAGATAAGGCGACTCAAATGTGTGAGAAATGCTGGTTAGGTGGATTTGAGGATTTTGATGAAAGCTGATTGGGGGATATTAACCTTGCCAATTTCTTTCATCTTTTTCTTTCCTTCTTTTTGCTTTTCCCACAGTTTGCGTTTACGCGTAATATCTCCGCCATAGCATTTGGCCGTCACATTTTTAGAGAGGGCTGAGAGGGTTTCTCTAGCGACAATTTTTCCACCAATCGCGGCTTGGATCGGCACTTTAAATTGTTGGCGAGGGATTACTTCTGCAAGTTTTTCACAAATCGCGCGTCCTTTGCTTTCTGCTTTTGAGCGGTGAACGAGAGTTGAAAATGCATCGACAGGTTCTTCATTCACGCGAATCTCGAGTTTGACGATATCGCCTTTTTCATACCCATCGGCCTTAAAATCAAATGAGGCGTAGCCTTGTGTCATTGATTTGAGCTTGTCATTGAAATCGGTAATGATCTCATTGAGAGGAAAGCGGAATTTAAGCATGAGGCGATTGGAATCAATTGTTTCGGTATGTAAGAGCTCTCCTCTTTTTTCATTGCCTAGACTCATAATATTTCCCAGGTAGTCCGGCGGTGTGATAATTGTCGATAAAACCAGGGGTTCATGAATGCACTCGATCACCGTTGGATCAGGGAAATGAATGGGGCTTTCAACATCGATGGTTTCCCCACTTGTAAGTTTCACTTTATAGAGAACACTGGGGGCAGTGGTGATAATATCAAGATCAAATTCGCGCTGTAGCCGCTCAAAAGAAACTTCTAAGTGAAGAAGACCTAAAAAGCCACATCTAAAGCCCGTTCCTAAGACGAGGCTGCTCTCTTGTTCAACATGGAGGGCAGAATCATTAAGGCAAAGTTTTTTGAAGGCATCGCGCACCAGCTCAAAGTCTGAGGCATCAACAGGATAGATCCCTGCAAAGACAACGGGTGTGATTTTTTGAAAGCCCTCTAATGGAACCTTGGCCGGATGATCGGCAAGGGTTATCGTATCCCCAATTTGAACAATCGTCGGATCTTTAATCCCGGCTATCACATAGCCAACCTCACCGGCGCGAAGAATATCGACAGGTTTTTCTCCGGGTAAGAAGACTCCTACTTCTAACACTTCATGGCGTTTGTTCGATTGCATAAATAAAATAGAGTCTTTCTTTTTAATTTCACCGCTCATGATGCGTACATAAGCCATGACTCCCCGATAATTATCATAATGAGAATCAAAAACAAGCGCTTTGAGCTCATTTGTCTCAGGTTTTTTAGGGGAAGGGAATGCGTAAATAATCTCTTCTAATACGTCATCAATGCCTTGGCCGGTCTTTGCTGAGACTTTGACGCAACTAGATGCTTTGATGCCTAGGAGCTCCTCGATTTCATGTGCAATCCGCTCGGGATCTGCAGCGGGGAGATCGATTTTATTGATGACAGGTGTAATGGCTAAATGTTTATCGATGGCTAAGTTGACGTTTGCCAGGGTTTGGGCTTGGACTCCTTGGGAGGCATCGACGACGAGAAGGGCTCCTTCTACAGCTGAAAGCGAGCGAGAGACTTCATAGCTAAAATCCACATGGCCGGGAGTGTCAATAAAGTTGATTTGATAGGTTTCACCTTCGGGTGTTGTATAGTACATCGTCACGGGGTGGGCCTTAATGGTAATGCCGCGCTCGCGCTCGAGGTCCATATCATCAAGAAGTTGTTCTTGCATATCGCGTTCGGCAACGGATTTGGTGATTTCCAGTAATCGGTCTGCAATGGTTGATTTGCCGTGATCAATGTGGGCAATAATCGAAAAATTTCGAATTTTTTCTATATCGTATTCGTGCACAAATATATCTCGTTATGAATTCATAATATGCTGAGAGTGGTTCAAGAATTGGAATTTTTAGAAATCGGCTCCCCAATTTTCAATGATGCCGTAGGCAGTTGCTGAGCCGGAGCGCTATTAATAAATAGGCGACTGCGCGAAGCACATTTGAAAAGGGGGGATGGGCCGATGATCAAAAAACCAATTATTGAATCATGAGCAGTATATATAGAATATCAAATTGATATGGGGCTCGTCAATGTGGATAACGTGAATTTTGATAATAGAGGGAGTTGCAAAACTCCATTCGGAGCCAAGCCCGCGCTCGCAAAGCCGATTCAGCTTTTTGCAAATTGACATAACCTCATGGCCTTAGGCAATTTGCACAAAAAGCCGAATCGGCTTTGCGATCATCGAATTTGGCCCCGCGAAGCGAATTTTGCAATTCCCTCAATAGGGTAAAACAAAATCCCCCGAAGTTCCTTTAGAGAACGCGGGGGATTTTGTTATCATCTTTTATAAAGGGGAGACAAATTAAGCAACAGTTGCCGCTTCTTTTGTTTTTTCCTCTTCTTTTTGTGAGTTGACAAGGTTTGTGAATCGGCGGCTTAAGCCGACGACTGAGAATGTCCAAGCCAAACAAACGATAATGACAAGAGGCCCTAGGATAAAGGTCAAGCTCGCAAGAGAGACGTTTCCGCCGATCAGGGCGAGAAGCGTTGATTGAATCGCAGCTCCACCGGATTTACCGGCACGGCCTCCAACGACTTCAACAGCGGCTTGTCCTTTCACTTTCACTTCAGGATCAAGTGGGATGTAAGCCATTTGCTTTGTTGAATCGAATAGCGAGTATTTTGTTCCTTTTGAAAGAACGTTTTGTATCTGCCCGACGATCACGGCTGCGAGAACAACAGTGATGCTTCCAAATAATGGAGTGAATGGCGTGCTCTTATTACCGCTCCAAACAACGAAGAAGAAGATCGACGATGTGACTAAAACCATGATCGGAGTGATAATTGCTGCTTTACGCCAGCTGAGTCGGCGCAAGATATTGTTTCCTATGACCATAAGAAGGATTGTAATCGCACCCGTCCATGTAGAGAATTGTCCCATGAACATGTTATAGTCGTTTTTGTTAGGAAACGCGATCTTAATTTGACCTTTCCAAACACCTTCAACGAGATTGATCGCAACACCGTAAGAAAGAACGAGAACGGCGATCATCATAAGGTAAGGGTTTTTCAAGATATAGCGGAAGCTCTCCATAACGGAAAGTTTTGCTTTTGATTTCTTTTTACTTTCCTGACCTTCTTCGTAAAGGTTAGGGTCTGTAAGTACGTTCTTATTCATCCAACGATAAGTGAATACAACGACGATGCCGGCAACAATGACAGCTCCCATAAGCATCTTGAGGTTGACGCCAAAAGAGTCAATATGAGTTGGAAGCGTTTTTGCATACTTAGCTGTTAACATAATCGTAGGGCCGGATAAAAGAAGGCCGACATTTCCGAGCATTCCAAAAAGGCCATAAAAGCGTTTTGCTTCGTTAACTTTAGTAATTTGGTTGGCGAATTGCCAGAAGAGCATTGAAAGAACAACACTTCCCCAGAGCTCGGATAAGATATAGAACATGCTAAAGCTCCAATTTCCAATCACGGGAATAAACCAGTGAAGATTAGGAAAACGGGCTTGGAGTGATTGAATCGTATCTAATCCTAAGTGGAGGAGTTCTTTGTTTGGATAAATAATGAATCCAAAGGCTCCGAAGAACACTAAAAACGGAAGAAGTACGGCATAAAAAAGCCGCTCTCTCGAAAGGACGTTAGCGAGCTTCATGAAGACGACCATAAATAAGATCGCAGCAGGAGTCACCCCGTACAGTTTAAGGAAAGAAAGACACTCTGCTCCGCCACCGGGAGACATTACGACAAGAGTATCTTTGGTGTCTCTTAAGATGGTGTAGTTAAATAAAATACACATCATCATGAGACCCATAGGGAGAAACTTTTTCAATTCGAATCCATGAATCGGCCACAAAATACCGCGCAGGCCTTTAAATTCGGAATTGGTATCAGATTTAGTTGACATATCCTAACCTTGTAAAAAATTAGTCGTTATAGGTTTAACTCGGCTTTGCAACTTTTTGGGACCGCCTGCCGCGGTCTTTGTTCTCGGACGCTCGACCTATGGTCGAACTAGGAGATTACTAAAACCGGGAAGGGGTAAAAAACCCCTTCCCGGTTTTAGTAACTCCCTAGAGAACAAATATCTCGAGGCTTTCGGGTCCAAAAAATTGCAAAGTCGAGCTTAATAGATCTCTTTCGAAAGAAATCTAATGAAGCATCATAACATTTCGGATATAAAAATGACAAGAACAACTTGTCTCATCGATTAAACAAAACTTAAAATTAAATTTTGAATTAAACTATTTTAAAACAAAAAAAAAGCCGCTTTAGTTGCGGCTTTTTTTAGCATCTAAAAATCGCTTCAATGCGAGATTAATAGGTTCTTTGGAAAGGGTTTTTTAGATCTTCGTAAGAAAGTTCTTGCAGAGAACCCGCAATTTCCGCGTAGCAATTCCAAAGTTCTTGTTCAACAGTTCCTTGGCGAATGGATTGGATCAATTCTCTTTTAATTGTTAAAAGAGATTTTTTCGGGCTAAGGACTGAAATCATTTCTTTATCACCGGCAAGTCGAGCGATGTTGAGAAGTCGATCGAGTTGGTTTTTTGTGAATGTGATTTGATCTCTTCTTTTTCTCGATCCTCGAGCGGCTCTTTGTTTAGGTTTCACAACAGAGGGCTTTTCCGGGCCGATAATGAATTTTTCGATTAAGTTCGAAAGTTCACTTGGCTTTTTGCTCTTCATTTTGCGGAGGGTAAAGTGGTGCATGTATCCGCCTGAAGACACGGGGATATATTTACACAAGTCATTTTCTTTTGTTCCACCGACTTTTTTGATTGCTCGCGTGATGATACTCTCAAGCTCGCCTAATGTCTTTTTTTGATCGCTTGTAAAGCCCATGATTCGTTCCTTCAATTTAAATATTTGTTTATCGACATCTCAATTTAGATGCTATTTTGATCATAATAAGAATATTTATCTTATGAATCATTGATCAAAATCAATTTTCATATTTTTTTGCAAATTATGAATCGTTTGATAATTAATTGCAAGGCAAATTGCTTTGATTATGTTTTTCTATATTCAAAAATTTATTTTTACTCTTTAAGTGGAAAGGTTATCTATTTTGTTCTTATTAAACAACAAAAATACATTTTTATTTAATAAAAACAAATTTTTTTAGTTTAGTTTTTTTGCTGTATACCGGGAGTGTAAGGAGTATGTTTTGGCCTATTTTTCGCAAATGGTGTAGTCTTAATTTTATATACTGAAATGGTGGTAACTAATGAGTTTAAAACGTTTTGAAGAATCCCCTTTAACGGGAGTTCAAAAATGTATTGGTATTATGGCGGGAAAAGGTGGCGTCGGGAAATCAACCCTTACGGTCAATTTGGCCCATGCCCTTCGTCTGCTTGATTATAAGGTAGGGATTCTAGATGCCGATATTTATGGCCCTTCGATAAAAAAAATGTTGAATATTTCAGGCGCTCCTCACACTGAAAATGGCAAGATCGTTCCCGTAGAGTCAAAAAATGGGATTAAAGTGATGTCCCTTGCCCTTTTTAAGCAGGGGGAGATGAATAATGCGGTGAGAGCCCCCATTGCTAATTCCATTATTGCCCAATTCATTCATGATGTCGATTGGGGAGAGCTCGATTTTTTGCTTATCGATTTTCCTCCTGGAACGGGGGATATTCAATTGACCCTTATGCAGCAAATTCAGTTTAGCGGTGCATTATTAATCTCGATGCCCCAAATGGTCTCGATTTGCGATGTCGAAAAAGCGCTTCAAATGGCTAAGGGAATGGAAATACCCATTTTAGGTGTCGTTGAAAATATGAGTTACTTCCAAGATGAGGAAAATCGCATTTTCGGAAAGAGCCATATCCACCTTCTTGAAACGCCTCTCTTAGGGAAAATCCCTCTAGATCCTGTGATCTGTTCTTGTGCGGATCGGGGGGAATCATTATTTGATGTTGCTCCCGAATCCGTTAGTGCAAATATTTTTTTAAATCTTGCGGAGCTGCTCGATCATAGTGAAGCTGAAACGGCTCAAATGATTACTGAAATTAAACTCATAGACTGCTATACTTTCACTTTGCGTTTTAATGATGGAAAAATATTTGAATATCGCATGGGCGATCTTCAGAAAATTTGCCCTTGCGCCAGGTGTAAAAATAAAGAGAGAAAAGTCGATCCCCAAGTGAGTGCCGCAATGGTTAAAAATGTGGGGCGTTATGCGATGAAAATCGATTTTACATCCGGATGCCGCAATGGGATATTTTCCTATCGCTTTTTGAGGAATTATGCGGAACAATTATCTTAGAGTTTTTGTATTCATAACGGTGATCTCTTTATCTGTCTTTTTCATGGGATGCTCGAAAAATAAGCGACAAGATTCGAGTTTGGATCAGTGGATGAAAGAGTCGCAAAAAGTGAAAGTGCTTTCAACAACAGCAATTGTCAATGATTTGGTTGCTAATGTGGGAAAAGAACATATTAATCCGATTGTATTGATTCCGGGAAGTGCCGATCCTCATAGTTATGAGCTGGTGAAGGGAGATGATGAAAAGCTCTCCCGGGCCGATGTGATTTTTTATAATGGTTTGGGACTAGAGCATGGAGCTTCGATTTATTATGCCCTATCTCATGCTCCTCATGCAGTCAGCCTCGGAGATGCTCTACTCGATCGTTATTTTGATCAGCTGATCTATGTCGATCAAATTGTCGATCCCCATATTTGGATGAATATCAATTTATGGATGCAGACAGTTGATTTTATTGTCGATAAATTATCTGAGATCGATCTCGATCATGCCGCTGACTACAAAGCAAATGGAGAGAAGTTAAAAGAGGATCTCATGCTGCTCGATCGTCAGATTTTTCTTCAAATGCAATCGATTCCTTCCAAGAAGCGTTATTTGGTCACCAGTCATGATGCTTTTAATTATTTTGCCTGCCGTTATATGGCAACACCCGAAGAGATGCAAAATGGCACATGGGGGGATCGCTTTCAAGCGCCTGAAGGACTTGCTCCGGATGGACAGTTAGGGGTGCATGACATTGAAAAAGTTCTGGATCATATTGCTAAATACGAAATTGAATTTTTATTTCCCGAATCCAATGTGAGCTTAGATTCTTTGAAAAAAATCCATGCGGTTGCAAAGAGTAAAGGCCTGACTATTCACTTCTCAAAAACACCCCTATTTGGCGATTCCATGTCGGGTGGAGGCGAAGAGGCCGGGAGCTATGTAGAAATGATGCGGCACAATGCAAAAGTGATTGAAAGCTTTTTAAATCAATCAGAAGGATTGAACGGAGCATTAGTCGATATTAACCGTTAAAAAAATCAAAGTGGGGCACTTCAATGCAACCTGTTCTTGTAGAAAACCTCAGCGTAAATTATGAAAAGAGCCCCGCTCTTTGGGATATTAACTTTTCACTGGGGACGCATGAACTTGTAGGGATTATTGGGCCAAATGGTGCCGGTAAAAGCACACTTCTCAAAGCCATGATGGATTTTATTAAACCGCTATCGGGGCAGACGATTTTTTTTGGAGAATCAAATATTGAAAAGGTGCGCTCTCGCATCGCCTATATTCCTCAGATTCAAGCGATCGATTGGGATTTTCCCATCACGGCCATTGAAGTTGTGACAATGGGGGGATACCATCAAGCGTCTTTTCTTAAGTGGCCTACAAAAGCCGGCAAGGGAAAGGCGATGGATATTTTAAAGAAGCTTCAAATGGAGCGCTTTGCTCATAAACCAATTAGTCAATTATCAGGGGGACAAAAGCAAAAGCTTTTTATTGGCCGAGCGTTAATGCAAAATGCCGACTTATTCTTTTTCGATGAGCCTTTTGTTGGCATTGATCATACGACACAGCAGCAGCTTGTCGATCTCTTTAAATCGATGCGAAAAGAGGGAAAAACACTGGTCATCGTTCATCACGATTTATCAACGGTCGAATCGATTTTTACTCATGTGATTATTCTCAATACTTACCTCGTTGCCAAAGGGGGCACGCAAGAGGTATTTAATGTTGAGAATTTAAAAAAGGCTTACGGTCAAAGCGAAACGATTTTGGAAAAACTCCTCAATACCGTGTCGAAGGAACAGTGATGCTTTTGAAATATTTTTGCGATCCTCTTTTGCAAGCATCTATGATTGGATCGATTTTCATGTGTCTTGCCTCATCACTGATTGGTGTGATGGCATTTGTACGCAAAGAATCTCTTATTGGAGAAACCCTTTCCCACGCCGCCTTCCCGGGAGCCGTTCTTGGAGTTATTTTAGGAATGAGTTTCTTTGATCAAATGGATCTTGTGCGTCTTTTAATTACGATCATTTCAGCGTTTCTTTTTTCGATACTTGGAATCGTTGTTGTCAGGTATTTACAGCAGAGATTTAAAGTGAAAGAAGACGCGGCTCTTTGCTTTGTCTTATCGACTTTTGTGGGCATTGGTGTTGTTTTAACGAGTTTATTACAGACAACCCATCCCATCTGGTTTCGAGAAGTTCAAACATTTTTTTATGGACAGGCTGCAACAATGCTGACGGTTCATGTCGTTTTATATGCGAGTTTAACGACTTTGGTCATCTTTTTTTTAATATGGAAGTTCCCCCTATTGAAAATGGTTAATTTTGATCCCAAGTATGCCCAAAGTTTAGGGGTGAATAGTTGGGGGGTCCAAATGCTGCTCATCTTATTCATAGCCTTTGCCGTTGTGATTGGGATTAAAGCTGTTGGAATTGTTTTGATGTCGGGCATGCTCATTGCCCCTGCTATTGCTGCAAGACGTCTTACATCTCGATTATCGCATATGCTAGTGTTAGCGGGGTTGTTTGGTATGATCAGCGCCATCGCCGGCAATATTCTCTCATATGAAATTCCGGTGTTAATGGCTCAGAAAGGTGAAAAACACTTAAATTTACCTACGGGCCCTTTAATTTTGCTCATTGCAGCAACCTTTAGTATTTTATCGCTCTTATTCGCCCCTAACAATGGGGTCGTCTACCGCTATTTACGCGCTTTATTATTTCATCAGCGGTGCATGGAGGAAAATTTTATAAAGGCCTTTTGGAAAAAGGGGTTAAAAGGGGAATATCCGATTGAGGCATTCAAGGACATTGGATCTTTGAATCGAATCAAGCGCTTTTTTTTCCTCTATTTCTTACAGAGAAAAGGGGATATTAAGAGAGGAAAACAGTTGGGATGGCAATTGACCGAGAGGGGCGAAAAAAAGGCAACACAGATTGTGAGGATCCACCGCCTCTTTGAGCTCTATCTTGCTTTGCATTTAAATGTGCGGGATGAAAACGTTCATGCGATTGCAGAAGAAATGGAGCACTATATTACTCCTGAAATCGAACAAGAATTAACAAAATTGCTCGACAATCCACAGGAAGATCCTCATTCTCAACCGATACCGGGGGGCTTTTAATGGGAAAAGAGGGGGTCAATCCCTACTGGGGCGTTGATTTTTTTGAGTTCATTGCCCTTTTTTTGAGCCGCTTTTTTAAAGTAATCACCGGTCAAGTGCCTATGGTTTCGGATGAGCTGCAAATTTTTACTTTGGGGATTTTGGGGATTTCGACAGCGCTGATTGGGGCTTTTCTTGTGTTGAGACGATCCTGTATGCAGGCTAATGCCCTATCACATACGACACTATTAGGCATTGTTTTAACGGTCATTATTCTCTCTCGGTATGGGGGGCTTTCTCTATCGGGGGGGATTGTTTTGGATCTTCCAAGGCTTTTCATAGCCAGTATTTTAACCGCGCTGATTACAGCGCTTCTAACACACCTTTTTTTGCGCAAATTTAACTTGCAAGAGGATGCGAGCATTGGCCTTGTCTTTACGATGCTCTTTGCGTTGGGGATTTTGATGGTCACTTTATTTAGTCGCAATTTACATATTGGTGTCGAAGCCATTATGGGGAATGTCGATGCGATTCATAAAAATGATTTGAACCTCGCCTTATTTGTTTTGGCGTTCAATCTCACGTTTATGGGGGTTTTATATCACTGGTATAAGATTTCAACGTTTGATTTTTTCTTCGCTAAGAGTTTGGGGATAAGGGTGGGTTGGATTGACTTGATCTTGCTCTTTCAGACGACTTTGACCATTATGGCGGGATTTCGAGCTGTGGGTGTCATTTTAGTCCTTTCCTTTTTGACGGCACCGATTTTATCGGCCCGTTTCTTTGTTGTGCGCCTGCATACTCTGTGTTTATCGGCGAGTCTCATTACTCTGATTTGTTCCTTTTTTTCAGTTGCCTTGTCGCGCCATCTCTTATCCGTGAATAAAATTCCCCTATCGACGTCCGGGATCAATATCGTCTTTTTACTGATTTTTTTTATACTGTGTGTTATTTTTGTTTTCTCTAAGAGAAAAGTCGTTTTCCGGAAAAATGATGTAGCGACAAGTGAGTGACAATTTATGCGTTTAGCAATACTCGGTAGTACAGGTTCCATTGGCACACAAACGCTGAAGGTTGTGGAGCACTATCCCGAATTATTTGAAGTGACTGCCTTAGCCGCCAAGAGCAATGTGCATTTACTTATCCGGCAGGCCAAGCAGTTTTCCCCAAAATATGTTTGTATCTATGATGCGGAGCATGTGGGTGTCTTGCAAAAAGCATTGCCCAATACCGAGATTCTCGTTGGAATGCCCGGGCTTAAGGAAATCGCTATGCTTCCTGAAATTGATACGGTTGTGTCTGCAATCGTTGGGTCTATCGGCATTGAGCCGACCTATTTTGCTGCGAAAGCGGGAAAGCGCATTGCTTTAGCCAACAAGGAGTCACTTGTTGCTGCCGGCAAACTCATCATGGATGCGGCCCAAGAGTCAAAAGCGGAAATTATTCCCGTCGATAGTGAGCATAGCGCCCTTTTTCAATGCCTGCATGATCCGGCTCGCTCAACCGGTTTTAGCCGTTTGATTTTAACTGCCTCCGGGGGGCCTTTCTTCAAAAAAGACGTCAATCAGCTCAAGCACATTTCTCCGAGTGATGCCTTAAAGCATCCCACTTGGAAAATGGGAAAAAAAGTAACGATTGATTCATCAACATTGATGAATAAAGGACTTGAGATGATTGAAGCTCATTGGTTGTTTGGCGCGACCTTAGAGCAAATTGATGTCGTCATCCATCCTCAGAGTATCATCCACAGTATGGTGGAATATGCAGATGGGAGCCTTCTTGCACAAATGTCATATCCCAACATGCAATTGCCGATTCAATATGCGCTTACTTATCCCAACCGGTTGGATACGCATTTAAAGCGATTTGATCTTACCCGCTTTTGTGAGCTCGAATTTTATCCGCTTGATTCGAAAAAATTTAAGGCGATTGAATTGGCAAGAGAGGCGATTCGTCGTGGCGGGAGCCTGCCTTGCTTTATGAATGCTGCAAATGAGGTTCTTGTTGAGCGATTCCTAAAAGAAGAAATCAGTTGGTTTGATATTGTAGATCTTCTTGAAGATTTGTGCCAAGCGCACCAGGTAACACATCATTTAACATTAGAAAATATTAAAGAAATCGATACTGAAGCGCGAAGACAAGCGCAGAACCTTGAAGGGGTTTTATCATGATCATGAATTTGATTTATTTTATTCTTGCCGGTCTTGGCCTGACATTTATTGTTTTTATTCACGAACTCGGTCACTACATTGTTGCCAGACGCAATGGAATGAAAGTTGAAGTGTTCAGCATTGGATTTGGCAAGCCCCTTTTGAAATGGAAAGTGGGGGATGTCGAGTGGCGGTTTTGTCTCATTCTTTTTGGAGGGTATGTCAAAATTGCCGGTTTTGATCGTGAAAAAGATACCGATCCCTATCAGGTTGAAGGGGGCTTTTATCGCAGCAGTCCTTGGAAGCGCATTAAGGTCATTGCCATGGGACCTATTGTAAATATTGTCTTTGCCTTCTTTGTTTTTTCAACCATCTGGATTTTGGGGGGGCGCAGTCAATCCTTTTCGGACCACACTAAGATCATCGGTTGGGTGGATCCTCAAAGTGAACTCTTTCAGAAAGGGGTGCGTCCGGGAGATGAGATCGATCGGATCGACGGACATGCCTTCAGAGGCTTTAAAGATCTTCTCTATTCAGCTGTTTTATCAGGTGATCAAGTGACGATTGCCGGTGAAGACATCAATTATTATACGCAAAATAAAATTCCCTTTAAGTATTCAATTCAATCCTATCCCGACCCCAATTACGGAGAACAGGGCTTGAAAACATTTGGGATCATGCAGCCTGCACGGTTTCTCATTTATGACGATATGTATAAGGTGGGTGATAATGCCATTGCCGAAGATTCTCCGATGAAGCACAGCGGAATTCAAAGAGGGGATCGGATTGTTTGGATGAATGGAGAATTGATTTTTTCTATTCAGCAACTCAATCATATTTTAAATCAACAAGATGCATTGATTTCATTTATACGCGATGACCAAATGCTTACGGCTCGGATTTCAAAATTTAAAGTCAGAGATTTGCGTATCGCGCCCAGTGATTTGCAGGAACTGGGAGATTGGCAGCATGAACTCAATCTCAAGGGGGAAACTAAAGATCTTTATTTTATCCCTTATGATATTTCTTCAAATGGGGTTGTGAAGCAGCACTTTAATTTTATTGATGATGATCTCAATGAGACAAATCCGGCACATCAAAGTCTTTATAGCAATCAAGTCATTCTCAAGAAAGGGGATCGTATTGTAGCCATTGATGGGACACCGATCTCGACAGGATATGATGTGCTCAGTCAATTACAACACAAGGTCGTGCGCATTATTGTTCAACGCAATGCGAGCTATCCACCACTGCTTTGGAAAAATGAAGACCAATCGTTTGTCGATTCACTGCAATATAAAGATCTTGCTCGATTAAGCGCGTCTGTTGGATTAAAAGATGGACTCAGCCAAATAGGTGACTTATATCTTCTTAAACCCATTCGGCCATTGAAACAGAGCGAATTTAATTTTCCGGCAGATTATGCTCAGAATTATCAAGCTTATCTCCAACAATATGAGCAAAAAATTAATGCCATTAAAGATCCGACGCAACGCAAAGTGGCCTTAAAGCAGTTTGATCTTTATAAACAACAACTCATGTTGGGGATTGCTCTCACGGATCGACAAGTCATCTATAATCCCAATCCTTTTGCTATGATGGGAGATGTTATTTCCGATTCATACCGCACGTTTGTCGGCTTGTTTACGGGGCATCTCAATCCAAAATGGCTAACGGGGCCTGTTGGATTTGTTCAAGCCCTTCATCACGGTTGGACCATCGGATTTAAAGAGGCCCTTTATTGGCTTGGATTGATCAGTTTAGGTCTTGGAATTACCAATTTACTTCCCATTCCCGTCCTCGATGGGGGCCATATCTGTTTTTCACTCTATGAAATGGTTTCAAAAAAGAAAATCAAAACCAAAGTGATGGAACGATTAACGATTCCATTTTTTGTCTTGCTATTTGGGTTGATTATCTATGTCACATTTCAAGATGTGATGCGCATCATTTCTCAATATTTTAAGTGATTGCGCCCGTCATAAAGCGATAGAGGAAGCATTTGTCTTCCTCATCGAGTTCTTTCTCCAAAGTGGGTTCGCGATGTAAATGCCCTTGAATATCTTTGTCGATTTGATGATCGGATAAGAATTGCCGTATACAAAAACGGGCCTTTGGTTTTGCACAGTGAATCATTGCTCTAAGCATGCGATTGAAATCTTTTTCAGACATGTATGAAGCAATATCCGAAAAGGAGAAACGATCGATACTTTCAGGGGGTTGTTTTTCTAGAAAATCGATCATATTTTCCGTTTTATAGCTCAGGCGATCAAGTCTTGATTTGATCAGCGGTGCGTATTCGATTTTCATATGAGGAGCAAAAGCTGCTTCTTGGACATAGCCATTTAGGACAAGGGAAAAAAGGGGGTTTTCTTTCGCTAAAAACTGATTCAAACTTTTATGCATTCGGTCATAAATGTAATCTCCCGGATTGATATTGGGACCGATGAAATGAGTGAGTCCCGGATCATCGATATAGAATTTGGAATATTTTGGATTCAGGGCGATTTGAAAGATGCGCCGCCAAAAGGGCCTATCCCAATTTTTTGCTACAAATTCTCTTTGTTCATCGAGTGAGTCAAATGAAGTGAGCTTAGAAATGCTAAAGCCTCGAAAACAGCGGATAAAGATTGCGAGATATTGACAAACCTTTTCGACTTGTCCTTGATAGATAATTCCTTTTTCAATGAGGTTCATATGCTGAACCCAAAAAGTTTTAGATTCTTCGTTTAAATTCTCATAGATTTTTCTCGGCAGCGTCTTTTTTTTCTGATTATTTGTAATCCCTAAGAATTCTAAAAAGCTATAGAAATCAAGATGCTTCATTGCATTGCATTTAAGATCAAGCAGATGTGTTTGAATGGGGTTTGCATCGACGGAAATGATGCGATGACAGTCATTAAGGAGGAGGTTGAGGGGGCGATCTCCGCTTGCAGTCACACAAACAACGGTATGATTCGGTTCGATTTGCAGAGCCTTTTTTTCGGTAATCCAATCTTCATTACCAAAGCTGTAACTAAGTTTTGAATAAAATAACGTCATTTATTTACCCGGTATTATTACATATTGCTCCTATTATAATTGTTAATTTAAAAAATCAATGATCAATTTGAAGGGTCACGTCTGACAAGAAAAAATTTTCCTTGTCAGGTAAATATTTTTTTAATTTAATGTTTGCGAATTCTTTAAAAATTGGAGAACGTGATGAAGTGCTTAGTGATGTGTATGGTGGCAATAGCGACAATGACCTTACATTCTGCGGAAAATCAAATCTTTCCCAAAGATTTCTTATGGGGAGTTGCGACAAACGAGTATCAAAATTCAGGAGCAGCTCTTTGTCCCGAATCCAATTGGGCCGCTTGGGAAAAAACAAAAGGACATATCGTTAATGGCGATCAGTCAGGGGAGTCAACTCGGCATTATTTGGCTATCCCTCAAACGATCGAACAACTCAAGCAGCTTGGAGTGAATGCCTATCGGTTTTCAATTGAGTGGTCAAAAATTGAGCCTAAAGAGGGGCAATTTGACGAAGTGGCAATAGAGCACTATAGTCAATTGATCAATCAGCTCCTCAAAGCGGGGATGACTCCAATGGTGACTCTGCATCATTTTTCCCACCCCATCTGGTTTGAAGCTTTAGGCGGATTTACCCGTGAAGAGAATAATCGCTTTTTTCTCCGGTTTGCTCAAAAGATGTTCAACCGATTTTCCGATCGAGTTAAGCTATGGTGTACAATAAATAAGCCGGGTGTTTATGCAATGCAGGGATATGTCTTTGGACAATATCCTCCCGGAAAAGTGAGAGATTTGACAAGCGGCGCTCATGTCATTAAAAATATGCTTGCTGCTCACCAAACGCTTTATACGGCTTGGAAAAAACACCCTAATGGACGCAATGTACAAATTGGTTTAGCCCATCAATTTGTAAAATTTGTTTCTAATCAGTCGTGGTATGGGATGACAAATATGCTTGCATCGCATTTCACATATCTCTTTCATCAGGCCATTTTTGATGCCCTTAAAACAGGCACGTTTACCCTTAATTATGGCTTATTGGGGGGGATTGCTCCCCATGCGTTAATGCCTGCCTCTCGAATGATGGACTTTATTGGGGTTGATTACTATACGGAGCTTCTCTTTAGCATGCAGATGCTAAGGGAGAGGTTTTCGACTTCAACAGCTAATGATCAAAAAGATATTGAAAAATTGGATCAAGCCGTGTCTCTCAAAGGGCTTTATCACGCTCTCATTGAATGTAAAGACTTAAATATTCCGGTCTATATTACTGAGTTTGGGATCAGCGAACATAAGGATCAAATATCTCCGGAATGGATCAAAGCTCAACTGAAAAATATGCAGCTTGCGATTCAAAATGGCGTGCAATTAAAGGGTGCATTCTATTGGACTCTTAACGATAGCTTTGAGTGGGATTTTGGCTTTGAGAAAAAATTTGGCCTGTATAATTACGACTTGAAGGGGCACACTTTCAAGTTAAAGAAGGGCGCAGAGGCTTATGTCAATGCAGTCAAATTGTATCGGCCACAAGTTGAAGCTAAGGCGGCACCTAAAGTGACGCCAAAGATTGCACCTAAAAAGAAGGTAGAGCCTAAGCCGGTAGTGCAAAAGAAAGCAGCGCCCAAAAAAAATCGCAAAAGACGCAGGTAAATTAGATCATCTTGCCGGGATCGACTGCTCGGTCAAATGCCTCAGCTGAGAGCAGCTTGAGTTCAAGAGCTGCTTCTCTGAGAGATTTGTTTTCTTCAAAAGCTTTTTTAGCAATTTTAGCGGCGTTATCATAGCCGATGATGGGATTAAGAGCTGTGACGAGCATAAGAGAATGGTGTAAATAGTAATCGATTCGTTTCTGATTGACTTTGATCCCGTTGATACAAAATGTCGTCATAGAGCGCATACTATCAGATAGGAGTTCAATCGAATGAAGAAAGTTATAGATCATCATCGGTTTAAATACGTTGAGTTCAAAATTTCCTCTTGAGCCACCGATTGTAATGGCGAGATCATACCCCATGACTTGTGCACAGACCATATTCATCGCTTCACATTGGGTTGGGTTGACTTTACCCGGCATGATGGATGAACCGGGTTCATTAGCGGGTAGTTCGAGCTCAAATAGACCACAACGGGGGCCTGATCCTAAAAAGGAGATATCCGTTGCAATTTTTGTCAGTGCAACGGCAAGCGTTTTGAGTGCGCCGCTTGCAAAAACAATTGGATCATGGCAAGCAAGGGCTGCAAATTTATTGGGAGCACTTTTAAACGGAAGATGGGTATAGCCCGATAGTATTTGCGCCATCCGCTCTGCAAATTCCGGATGGGTGTTAAGTCCTGTTCCGACGGCGGTTCCCCCAATTGCAAGTTGGTATAAGTGGGGCAGTGTTTGAATAATGCGCTCTTCACATTGATGAATCTGCTCTACATAGCCTGAGAATTCTTGTCCGAGGGATAGGGGAGTGGCATCCATGAGGTGAGTGCGGCCGATTTTAATGACGGATTCAAAGGCCTTTGCTTTTTCTTTTAGGCCTTTGTGTATTATCCCAAGCGCAGGGAGTAGGTTGTGATGGATTTCCTCTGCTGCTGCAATATGCATTGCAGTAGGAAAGGTGTCGTTGGATGACTGCGACATATTCACGTGGTCATTGGGGTGGATCGGATCTTTAGAGCCTTTCACGCCGCCTGCCATTTCAATGGCGCGATTGGAGATCACTTCATTGCAATTCATGTTGCTTTGCGTCCCACTGCCCGTTTGCCAAATGCTAAGGGGGAAATGGGCATCGAGTTTTCCACTGATCACTTCGTCTGCCGAGCGCATAATGAGATCGGCTTTATCTGGGGGCAATTCTTTGAGATCACAATTGACTCTTGCCGCTGCCTTTTTGAGAAGTCCCATTGCGCGGATGATCGAACGGGGCATATGATTTGAGCCAATAGGAAAATGAAGGAGGGAACGCTGTGATTGAGCTCCCCAATATTTGTCATCATCGACTTCAATTTCGCCCATGCTGTCGCGCTCAATTCTCATTTTACTCATGGCTTGAGATATCCTTTAAAAAATAAATCATTGGTTTTTATATATACCGCTCCTCATTCAAGAGTTGTTTTTTTTGTCGCCGGCATCCCCGCTTGGTCGATTTACCTCACCTCTGCCTATTGTCAATAGCGCGTCGGTTCGGTAAAGGGCCTTCGGCCCGATCGACCATCGGTGCGCCGGCTTCTAAAAATTCCAACTCTTGAATCACTCCCGGTATA
>JAIPIG010000015.1 GCA_021734805.1 Simkaniaceae bacterium | reverse complement strand
ATAATGGATTAAGCTTAAGTGATAGAATCTGGGAGTGTCCTTCTTGTAAGAAAACGCTCGATAGAGATATCAACGCAGCTAAGAATATTTTAACCGTCGGGCTGGCGGGGTTAGCCTTTGGAGAGAGTGGAAGACTCGGCAACAATAATTTGTTGCAAAGCTGTTCTCTGTGGATTAGGAATCCCCTGGTTTTAGCCATGGGGAGCTGTCAAAAAGAACAGTTTGCTCTGCAATCGGCTACATTTACTCATATCGATCATACTGATACCATCATCGCAGAAGTCTATAAAGTCACCACTTCTGACAATCAATCTTTCATTTTAAAGATTTGTCCGCGCGTTGATGATTATTTTCGAGAAGTCTACTTTCTTTGCCGGCTCAAAGGCTGCATCCCCGTGCCCCGGATGATTGCCTCTGTCGAACCTTCAAGTAGCCATTTTGGAGCCATTTTAATGGAATATCTGGAAGGTGAACTTCTGAAAGAAGAGGATTGGACAGATGACCTAGCTTTTGAAATGGGTGTTGCCTTGGCTCGCCTTCATAACAATCGAATAGATGGGTATGGGGATTTAACAAAACCTAAGACTTTAACTCGAGATGCTATTTTATACTTCAACAAAAAGTTCCTGGAAGAACTTGATGAATGCAAGGGACATCTTCCGGAAAATCTCATTGAGAAATGTAATGCGTATCTTGATAGTTCTCAGAGCCTTTTGGCTAACGTTGATGGTCCCTGCTTAGTACACCGTGATTTTCGATTGGGAAACATGATTGTCTGTCACGGTCAGTTGCAGGGCATTATTGACTGGGCTAGTGCCCGTTCCGGATTTGCTGAGCAAGATTTTTGTTCAATAGAGCAATTTAAATGGGGCCCTCATGCGAGATACAAGAAAAGTTTTCTAGACGGCTACTCTAGTGTTCGACCCATTCCAAACTATCAATTGATCATGCCACTACTCCAATTAGGAAGGGCTCTTGCGGTGGTTGGATACACTGTCAAAAGCAACACATGGAACAATAGCAACTCAAGTTTATACACACTTAATCGTCAGTTTCTAGATTCATTCGATGACTCAAATTAAAAAAAATGCAAGTTGATATTTCGAGCAATCATTAAGACTTCATCCGCTGAAAATAATTCACGAATAACCATCTCCGGCCGGGCATTGAGTATCTTCTTATACAACGCTTGGGCGCGATTATCCGTTCTTGTTGAAACTAGAATATGCTTTATACAAGCTTCTCTTTGATGGTATAATTCGTCTTTGATTGCCTTTAAAGATTCGCGTATCAATGAGGATCCAATTCCATTTTTTTGCTTGGTAGGTAGCACCGCAATTTGCTCTAATTCCAAGACAACTTCTTTGCGAAACCCGCTTTTTTCTATCCATTGAATATAGCCCAAAATATTTTCTTCGTCTTCCGCAACAAAATACTTTATCCTGGGATAGGAACGCAAATTGCATTCAATCCACTCTTTAGACAGTGTTTGTCGTGGAAATGTTTCTTGATGTACTTTGGCAACACGGAGTAAATCTTGGTCTGTCATTCTTCTAATTTTCATCTAAAGCCCTACCACTCCATCCATTTTTCAGCACTTCTCGAGCATACAACTCCCTTATCAAAGGGCTTTTTAATTTTTCTAATAAAAGTATATTATGCCACACAAGGCAATTGTGCAAGCAGTGCCTGCACAATTTGCTCCTCAGGGTAAACCTCTGCAAATTTCCGCATGTATTTTAAGTTCCGAACTGAGAATCCAGATATTGCGGGGAAGTTTGTAGCTAGATTCCTTCTCTGTTGGCCATTTTAGGTTTTACGCCTATGGTGATATGAAAAGCATACTCTCTTTTTGGTAACCTATATTTCTCTCTAATTCGATCAAGTTCAGGTGCTTCTACAACAAGAAAATAAACTTCATCGATTTTTTGCCATTTAGGAGGGTGCACTATTTGACATTCCTTTGGGATGAAATAAATCGTTTCTCCACATTCTTGAATCCTCCCAACTCCATATTTCTTTATTTCACCTGGATATATAACAGTGATATGAGCCCCAACTAAACCCGAATCTCCAAAATAGGGAGGTTTCTCAAATCCATCTTTTTGAATGAATGTGACAAGCTTGTGAATGTATTTATCATCCACATCAACATAAACAAATCCGTCAGAATTTTTTAACACCCCACAATTAGGTAAATTCTGTTGGATGTAATTTAAGATCATTGGACAAGAAGACGCTTCTTGAGCGATACAACTACTGAAAATTGTGATTAAAAAGACAAATAAAAACCTCAAAGAACGCATATTTTTCCTTATCAGATGTGCTTAAGAGTGAGTTTTTGATAATAGCCAATTTTTGACATAAAAAAACATTATACCGAAATGAGTTGAAGAATTGGAAGTTTAGCTTTGATGGCGCTTCGAATTTTTATCAGGCTTTAGCCGGCTCTGATTTGAGCTTTTTGAATTCATTTCGGTATAAATGGGTATTTTGCTACGATCCGCCTTTATGGAAGAGATTAAAGTTATCACAGCCCTTCAAATGGCAGAAGTTGAGGCAAAAAGCATTCGCGAAGGTGCCAATGCCGATGGTTATATGAAAGCGGCAGGTCGCGCTCTTGCCGAGGTCGTCGAAGAATATATTTTAGATCATGAGCTCTCTAAGCGACTGGTTCTGCTTATTGGCAAGGGCAACAATGGCGGTGATGCGTATACCCTCGGTGAAATTCTTGTTAGGGCCAAATATGCAGTGCGTGCCTATGCACTTTTCCCGGATAGCGAAGTGAGTGAGCTCAATCGCGCGCATAAGAAAAAATTTATGAAGCAGGGGGGAGAGATTGTTTCTATTTTATCGGCGCAAGAGATTGTGCTGCATGAGAATGAACTCGTGATCGATGGGTTATTGGGAACGGGATTTCAGGGAAAAGCGGGGGGGATTATCGCCGATGCCATTGCGCACGTAAACAAACATCCCTGCCTGGTGATCTCAATCGATATCCCTTCAGGCCTTAATGGCAGCACGGGTGAAGTGGCGAGCTTTGCAATGAAGGCAGATCTCACCATTTATTTAGGTCAGCCCAAACTCGGGTTTTTTGTGGGAGAGGGGTATGACTATATTGGTCATTTATCCGGAGTGGAATTCGGTTTAGATAAAAGTGAAATGGATCCAATAGATCCTAAGGCTTTGCTTATCGATAACCACTCGATTAAATCGCTCTTGCCTACAGTTAAACGGACGCGGCATAAATATGAGGCGGGATATGTCCTTGGCTTTGCCGGGACACGAGAAATGCCCGGTGCGGCTGTTTTATCGACCCTGGCTTGTCTCAGGGGAGGTGCCGGAATCGTGCGGTTATTTACGCCGGAAGGCACGATGATTCCCGGGCTTGCTGCGGAGGTGATCCATGCTCATTGGGATCAAGAGCAGATCAAGAGCGAACTCAAACGGACAAAAAGTCTATTTCTCGGCCCCGGGATGGGGCGCAATGAAGCCTCAAAAGAGATGCTGTTTTGGGTACTGAAACAGGCTACGCAGCCTTGCGTGATCGATGCCGATGCGCTCATGTTGTTAAAAGGAGTTGATCTTTCGATCTATCAACAGCCGCTGATTCTAACGCCCCATCGCAAAGAGTGCTTTGAGTTAACGGGCATTGATTCCATTGGGCAGGGGGAAGAGTGGATTCGGAAAATGCGGGCCTATGTCGATCAAAACCGGGTGATTCTTGTTTTAAAAGGAGCGCCTACTTGGGTTTTTCGTCCGCAAATGCCCCCTTCGATCATGACACATGGAAGTCCTGCCATGGCAACAGCGGGAAGCGGAGATGTTCTCACCGGAATTTTAGCGGCTCTTCTAGCGCAGGGAATGGATCCCATGCAGGCTGCACTTCTGGGAATCGGGTTGCATGGAATTGCGGGGGAAATGGCAGCTATTGAAAAAACAGTCTACAGTGTGATTGCCTCAGATCTTATTGATTATCTTCATGAGGCATTTTTTCAACTCATTAAATAGCCTCTGGATATCATGGTTTGGCAAGGGTTGAAAAGTGATAATTTTCCCCAATCAAAAGTTCTGAACGCGTCTCTCCACCTCTTAACTTTTATAATTTTTTGCTTGCATTTTGGATAATCTAAAGTTACACTTTAGATTATCCAAGGTGATCAAATGTTTAAAAGATTTTTAAAAACTCATATACAAGGACTTAGCGAAAAATACCCGGTTGTAACTCTACTGGGTCCTCGTCAATCTGGGAAAACCACCCTTGTGAAAGCTGCATTTCCTCATAAACCCTATGTCAATATGGAAGATGCCGAAAATAGAGCCTTGGCCACCGAGGACCCAAGAAGCTTTATGAGCTCCTATCCTGACGGCGCAATTTTCGATGAAATCCAAAGAACTCCGCATCTTCTTTCCTATATCCAGGTTCTGGTCGATGAATCTAATCAAAAAGGGATGTTTATTTTAACCGGAAGTCACCAAGCAGAACTTCATTCAGCAGTATCCCAATCGCTTGCAGGACGCACTTCACTTCTAAGGCTTCTTCCACTCAGTATTAAAGAAATTCGTGAAGCAAAAATCAACGACTCCCTAGATGAAATCATTCTAAAAGGGGGATATCCCAAAATTTACGCAGAAGACTTGCCAATTACCAATGCTTATAGCAGCTATTTTCAAACGTACGTTGAAAAAGATGTTCGTCAATTACTTCAAGTTAAAGATATCATGCAGTTTGAACGGTTTATCAAGCTTGTTGCAAGCAGAGTTGGTCAGCTTATTAACTATGCTAGCCTGGCCACAGACGTGGGAGTCTCCGCAGTTACAATCAAAGAGTGGATTGCAGTTTTACAGGCAACCTATGTTTTAGTGCAATTAGAGCCCTATTTTGAAAATTTCGGAAAACGATTAATCAAATCGCCCAAACTCTATTTTGCCGACACAGGTCTCGCTTGTCATCTCCTTAACATCGACTCGGTAGAACAACTAAAAAGAGATGCTCTATATGGAAACCTGTTTGAAAATTGGGTTATTATTGAACTCATGAAGGCACGCTACAACCAAGCTTTAGATCCGCGCCTCTATTTTTATCGGGATGTTGCGGGAAAAGAGGTTGATCTTCTCTACCAAAGGGGAAGTAGACTTACGCCAATTGAAATCAAAAGCAGTAAAACTTTTTCAGCCTCTTTTTCCGAAGGTTTGAACTATTTTCATAAACAAGCAGCCGCACGTGCTGAAGATGGAGCTGTGATCTACGGAGGTGATAAATCCCAGAAAATTGGGAAATATGAACTTTTTTCAGCTGAAAATTGCTCTGAATTGATGCTTTAAAAATGAATATTTATGATTTTTATGAAAGCGTTTTCCTTATGAAAAAGGTCTAAAAAACGCAAAAAAATCTTACCTAAGAAACATATTTGAGATACCAGTCGATGAAGCGGTTAACGCCTGTATCAAGCGGTGTTGAGGGAGTAAAGCCAAGGGCTTTGCGGCTTTTTTCAATATCGGCGATATTCATCGGCATGTCGACAGAGGGGCGTGGTTGATAGTCGATCTTTGCTTTTTTACCGAGTCGGTTTTCAATGATCGAAATGAGCTTAGTCAAATCATCGGTATGGCCTTTTCCTAAATTAAAAACATCAAAAGAGGTCTCATATTGAATCGAGGCAATGATGCCTTGAACAATATCGTCAATGTAGGTGAAGTCGCGCTTCATTTTCCCCTCATGATAGACAGTGATGGGATCGCCATTAATAATATTTTGAGTGAAAAGATAAATGGCCATATCAGGGCGTCCCAAAGGGCCGTAGCAAGTAAAAAAACGCAAGCCGATCATTGGGATCTGTGTCATGGTGTGGTAGGCATAAGCGATCAGTTCATTGGCCTTTTTAGTCGCTGCATAGAGAGAAACGGGATGATCCGTTGGGTCTGATTCGGATAAGGGGAATTTGGTGTTGTCGCCATACACGGAAGAGGAAGAGGCATAGATAAACTTTGCAGGTCGGAAAATCTTCATTAACTCGAGTTGATTGACAAAGCCGGTCACATTGGTATCGATAAAGCGTTGGGGATGATGAATGGAAGCCCTAACTCCTGCTTGCGCAGCGAGATGAATCACAACCGTCGGTCGTTCTTTGCTGTAGATTTCTTCTTGTTTTTTGAAATCGGAAATATCGGCATTGTAGATGGGAATATTTTTTTTCTTTAAGATGGCCGTTCGGTCATGCTTGATTTTTGGAGGATAAGCATCATTGTAGTTGTCACAACCAAAAACTTTTACACCTAATTGATGCAAAGCAGAGGCGAGATGAAATCCGATAAATCCCGCAATACCCGTAATATAAATCGATTGATTCTCTATTCTCATGCAAGTTATTGTAGTTCATTAATGATAAAAAGACATCCATTTTGTAAACAAATTTTGAATATGAAAATCAGACACCTATTCTTTTTATTTTGCAGTATCTCACTGCTCGTTGGCTGCGGTAATCGACCCTATATGGGAGATGATGTTCTTGGAGCCAAAGACTTTGTTATGGATTCTTATCAAATCCAAATGGGGAAGACATCGATTTTGAATTTTGAAGGAGAGGTTTTTCAACCGATTTCTTCTCAATTACTCGAAGAGTATCCCGATGCGATTGAAAATGGGGATGTCCTTGTGATCCAACTCTTTCATCCGACGCGGCATGATGAGATCAATCGATTAATGAGTTTGACGATGCAGGGATTTTTAGTCCAGCAAGAGCAGCTCGTGTTGCCGCTGATTGGTTCAGTACAGGTTAAAGGGCTCACGTTGCTGCAGGCACAAAATGCCATTCAGCAAAAATACCAAGATGAAATGCAGGGCATTGAAGTTTTTTTATCTTATAAAGAGAGGCTCGATCAAAAAGTGGAAATTGCAGGGCTCTCTTCCGTTCATTCGATGCCCGTCAATGGACACTTGCGCTTATTTGAAGTGATTGCTGCAGCTAAAGTTCCTGTCCAAGCCAATTTATTTAAGAGTTATCTCGTTCGCGATAATAAATTGTTGTCTATCGATTTTGAAAAATTGATAAGAGAGGGCAATATGCAACAAAATGTTGTGATGCGAGGAGGGGATAAGATCTATATTGCAGGCCCGGAAAGTTCTAATGTATATGTGATGGGAGAGGTGAAGAGAGAGGGGGCCTTCCCGATGATTAATAATGCCATGCCGCTGAGAGAAGCCCTTGCCCTCGCCGGGGGGATCTCCTTTACGGGAGATAAAGCCTATATTCAAGTGATCCGCGGAAATTTAACGCGCCCTAAGATTTACACACTCACATGGAATCACATCATCCATCTCCCCACCAACAGTATGTTATTGATTCCCGGGGATATTGTGTATGTAGCAGCAAGCCCCATCACTCAGTGGAATCGCTTTATTAATCAACTCTTCCCCAGTTTTACCGCCTATGAATTCTTCAATAAGGGAATACAGGGTGTGATTGTACAGTAGAAGGTGATAGGATGAACGGATATTTTTTAACGATTGCAGATTTGGTTCTCTTTTTTAATCGGCAGAAAAAAAAGCTCGCTTTGATTTTTATCATGACCTCTTTGCTATTGAGCCTAATGTTGATTATGCGCCCCCCTAAATATGAAGCGATTGCGAGTTTTCAAGATACGGGACATGCCGGATCAGAGGAACAAGTGAGGGCGCTTAAAAAAATGATGGATACGAGCCAATCCCAATATTATAAGGGAAAAGCCGCTGTTTGGATTCCTTCCTCACAGGTTTTAGAAAGAGTGATTCAAGATGAGGGACTACAGTGCCAACTGATGCCTCAGTCGTTATGGAAGCGCTTTACTCTGATGCTAAAAGCTCATTTCAAATTAGAGGCGTATCAAACAGGGCAAATGGTTGTAGATCGCATTGTAGATGCCACCTATAAGGGCGATCAAGCGAAAGAAATGACACTGCATGTGCAGGGTTCTCACTTGCTTCGCATTGTGATGGATAATGAAGTTCAAGAGGTGACAATTCCGGGACGCTTCGAAATAGGTCCAATCTCATGCGCAATCAAAGAGCCTTTCACCCAAAGGGAAGTGGGTTCTTTTCTCCCCGTTACATGGATCGGATTGGATCAGGCGCTCCTTAAAACCAAGCACGATTTTCATATTCGGATGAATGAAATGGATCGCAATGTTCTCAAACTCTCATTTCTACACCCATCGAAATCAAAAGCAAAATCGGCTTTGAATGCGATGATGAAAATATATCAAAAAGTATTAAAAAATGACTTGGATCGGGTCATCATGTCGCAAATGGATTATTTAACCTATCGACAAGAACAGCTTTTTGATCAGTTTGAGGGAGCCATGAAAGAGCATGTGGGTTATTTCAAGAACAATATCAAAAGCCATGGATTTATGATGACATCCGATTGGCTGTCTCAACGCAATGCGCTTGATATTAAATTTGAAGATCGGCTTCAAAAAGTGACGGGGGAACTTGAAAATAGCCTCTTTATAAAAGAAGCGGAGCTTTTGCTTCCCGATGAAAAAAACCGTGCACTATTAAATGTCCTTGCCGAACTAAGACAAAAAAGAGAGGCGCTCCCCTCTTCTCTCTCCACGGCAACTTTGTATTCCGGCACCACAATGGATTTGAAAACGTGTGAATCACTTCTGGATGCCAATGTCCGCCGTATGGAGGCCCTCAAAAAAGAGATCAGCGAGCTCAACTATGTTCATGAGCATATTTTGCAAAATGCATTTGATTTAAGCGGTTTATCCATGCTTTTTGGCGATCCGATGGCAGAGGAGCGGATAAGAGAAGGCGCTTTGCTCATGCAGCAACTCAATGCCCCCGAGCAGCTAGGCCAAAAAGAGCTTGAAAAAGCGGAAAAAAAATTAAAACAATGCCGTTATTCTTTGAAGCGATATATCGAGCAGCGCATTGAAATCGGGCGCAATGAAGAGGCGCTCTTGCAAGAGCAAATCGATGCCATCCAATCGAAATATCTCACGCGTCTTGATCGAGAAATTCAAACGCTGCAAACACAAAATCAACACCGGACAGATGAATATATCAAACTGCTCCAAGGTGAGAAACTATTCCTCGAAAAGAAGCGCTCGGAATTCAAACAGGAGCTCGAGTATATTCCTAATCAATGGATGTCCGAGACGCTTTTAAAGCTCAAATCGGATCTCAATTATAGTATCTTAGAAGGGTTATCGCAGTTGATTGAATCGACAAATGTGAAGCACCATATGATGCAAGTGGAGGCGCGGCCGATTGATTTTGCGCGGGTTGGGCGTACATTTTATACTTTCTCACCCCTTTTAAGTGGCATCATTGGGGGAGGATTGGTGGCGCTGATTGTTTTGGCGGGGATGATCTTCCGCTCTCTTCGCCAAGGATTTCCTATTGCTTTTGAGACGCTAAAACATCTCAACGCCATCGTCTATCCCCATTTTACAGATGAGCGCTCCCCCTCTTTTCGCTCATTGATTCATGGACTGTCCGGGGCAAAATATATCGCTCTATTTCAATCAAATGCATTGACATATGCCCAGACGGTTGCTCAATTTTACGCAGAAAAACTCTCTAAAAAAGTGTTATTCATTCAAATCAATGAGGGTGCAGTGAGTGCCGATTTGCCTAGCTCTTTTGATCAAATCCATTTTGACAAAGGATATTTATCCTTTTTTAGTGAAGAAGAGATCAAAAAAAGAGAAGCGCTTTTGCATCAATACGATCAGGTCATTGTTGCTTTTGATTTAAGAGCCTGTGATCCGGAAGCAGCTCTCGCTTTGCAGCATTTTGATCGTGTTGTTATGAGTGTACAAAAAGAGACCTATTTTGAATTGGCTCCACTAATAGGAAAAAATAACGCGATCTTTATATACGTATAAGTCAAGGGCCTCATTTTGCTCGTTACAGACTTTTTCGTACTCCTGCAAGAGAAGGCATAGATATTGCAATATGGCCTCTAAAGAGAGGTTGTCTTGTGCAAATTGAGTGGCGTTGTCGGCAATTTGATGCGCCTTTTCGTCATGGTCTTGAGCCCATTTGAGTTTTAAAATGAGATCGGCCATATCTTTTTCAATAGAAATATAGTGATAGTCGGGGATCAGTCCTTCATAATACCATTGAATAGAGGACGAGTCAGGTTTGAGCACGACACTATTTGATAACAATCGCCAATGCAAGCCGGGATATGTGCATGCATTTCCATCCAGGCAAATGAGGTATTTATATTTGAGGTGCGCTTCGGGTGTGAGAAAAGAAGCGATGTGGAATTGATCGAGAAACTTATCTTTAAGCGGTTTGGGAACTTGTATTGCATCGGTAAACCTTGCGTCGAGGAACTCGGGATAGAGTTCTGAAAGAGTGCATGCTTTGCAGCGGGGGCTTGCTGCGTAGTTTCCGTTGACAAAGTCAATGCCCGTCGCACCGCCGCGCCAAAGACAGCGGTTGATTTTTTCCTCCCAATGGATTTTTTCATTAGCCCGCATAATTTTAGGCATTAAACGATGTGTCCAAGCATAAGATGTTGTTTTGCTCGCAAAGCAAGTAAAATCGGGAATGAGGATTTGGTGGGAATTATAGCGGTGTTTGGCAAAAACGAAAATGGGGGAGTCAATCCCTTTCATATCATCTTCGAGCGATACGATAAAATCGATATTGAGTTTTGGATAGAGTTGGCATAGTGTTTCAAGTCCTTTTTTCATCGCTTTAAAGCGAATATGGTCTTGGCAGGTTGTTTGATAATTTAACTGAGAATAACTGATTTGAAAGCGGGCAATTTTTTGTGATTGGAGTTGTAGATATGTACTGTCGAGTTTGCGCCGGGAAATCGGCTCATTGCGATACCGATTTAAGTCCTGCTCAATGCGCTTAAGCATCCAAGGCGGGGGTGGGGATTGCATCCGTTTGGCAAAACTCTTCGGACACAGCGCTAAAGTGACGGGGCTGAGATTGCGATTGTATATAAATCTCTTGACGGTTGATCGCTTGGCATAAGCAAAGGAGGCGAGAATAATCGCAAAAATGAAGATCAAAAACAATACTCTGCGTCTCATAATGATCCATGAGGTTGTCAGGGTAAAAAGCCTAAATCAGCCGGGATCTTTTGTCTAGTCTTTTTTAGAGATCTTTGGATAGTTCGCGGTATTTTTGAATCATTTTTACGGCGAGTGGCGCTGCTTCTTTCCCGAAATCGCCAAATTTTAGGTAGACAATGACGACAAGTTCAGGTTCGTCGTAGTTGGGTTTTTGTGTGGCGGGATCCGGGCGAAAGGAGACGGCGCTCGTCCAAATGTGTTTACAGATAATGGGTTTAAAAGCGCGGTCAAGACAAGGTTTATAGAGGATTTCAGCTGTTGCCGTTTTGCCGATCATGCTTTTAATGGTTTGGCTATATTGTTTTTTTTCAATATGTGATTCGAGTAGACCATGAATGGCGCCGGGACGTGCAGAGCCATGGGCTCCATTCAGCACGCGATAGAGCGCATCAAATAAATAATGTTTCACTTCTTTCGGGTAGTTGAGTTGTCGAATAATAGAGGGGCAAATAGGGTGCGATAGGATTTTTTTCTCCCTTTCAACGGTCTCCGTAAAAAGGGGGAAATCGATTCCAACGGAGTTGAGATAGTCTTTATAGGGGAAATATTGGCGGGTCAAATTGCGTTCATGAAAATGCTGCTCGCTTTCAATTTTATGAATCATTTCGGGTTTGAGGACTCTGCCCCCATTGCTTACGGTAGACATCATCACTGCCGTTTGAATAGGAGTCACAACCATGGAATGTTGTCCAATTGCAAGAGCGTAAAGTCCCGTTAAATTATCGACAATATCAGTAGGAAGGATGCCGCGCACTTCACCGGGAAGATCGAGCCCTGTTTTTTCACCTAAACTCATTTGTCTGGACAGGCGCGTGAGATCTGTTGGTTTTTTTAAAATATCCGAGGCTAAGAGGGAAAAATAAATGTTACTCGAGTATTCAAAAGCTCCTTGCAAATCAATTTTACCCACTTTTTTGTAACTGGCGGGGAGGCGTCCTCCTCGATAATGCCTGGTGATTTTACGCCCGTCTACATGATAGCCGAGGATCTGTTTGGCTCTCTCCTTCATTTTGGGGTCGGAATTGTCAATAATTGTCATAGGATTGAGTTTATCGGGTCGATCCGGGGAATAGATTTGGTCTAGCGATTCGAGTGCGGTGATGATTTTAAAAATGGATCCCAAAGGGGCGGACTCTTGAAAGGCATAAGAGCGGGCATATCCAAATCCGGATAAGGGGTAAAAGTGCATGGCAAGTTCTCTTTGTGTTTCGTTTTGCAAAGAGATATGTCTGAGATGGTAATAGCCCCAGAGAGGGGCGTTTAAATCGTCAAAAGTAGCAAAAGATTGAAGTAGAGCAAGGGCTTCGTCAGAAGCAAAGCGCTTGAGGGTATGGCGCAAAACTTGGAAATCGGATTCCGCTTGAATCAGTTTAAATGAGAGTTGAGTGCACGCCTTGCAATAGAGATCAATTGTTGGCTCATGAGGTAAGGGAATAGATAGGAAAGCGGCGATAAACTGCCATCGATTTTTGTCATAAAACGCGGTGAAGAGTTCCTTTTCTTTTTGCGTTAAGTATTCCAGATAGGGTTTTTGATAGGTCTTGTTTTCTTTTTCCCGTTGCCGCATTTCTTTTAAGTAGGATTTAAAATGCGTCTGTCTCCATTGAAGAAAATCTTCCTGTTTGTAGAGATCGCGGATTAAGGGTTTGAGATGATCTTCGATTTGAGCAAAGGCCTGATTGAGGCGGCGATATTCCGAGAAAGAAAAATCTTGCATCACTTCAATGAGCGCACTGCTAAAGCGCTCTAAAGGGGAGACCAAACGGCATAAGTCAAGGAATAGGAGTTTATCGTCATTATAGTCGAGGCCTAATAAATAGGGATCAAGGGCTAGTTTAATATGGCTGATTTGTTCCGCATTTTTTAAGAAGCAATCTTGGGTGTACTGGAGTGTGATGATATCGGTAGACTGTCGAGATAGCCGGCTTTTTTCTCCGGAGTAGAGAAGGTCAATGATGATATTGAACGGGGCATCATCGCATAAGTCGATGAGAGTTTGGCACAGCTTTTGGATTTGAAGAGAGACTTTAATTGAAGAGACGTTTTTAAGAGCTGCTTTGACCTGAGAATTTTTAGATAGAATATAATCGAGATAGGTTTCCCAATCCAGCTGTTGCGTTTGAGTATAGTATCCCCCTTTGAGAGGAGAAAATAATTCGCGCTCTAAAGGGCATTTGCCATCCCAAATTTTGCCAATGTATTGAGGTGTTTCCAGCCACTTTGCAATGTTGACTTGCTTAGCTTTTTTTTCCTCATGACTTCCGGAAAAAATAAAGTCATTCGGATCAAAACGGGGATATGAGGCAAGAGCCAAGATAGCTCCCGTTTTTGGGTCTATAGCGATGATAGCGCCTCCTTTAATCCAAGGGGCATGAATCAAATTGTGATTCTTACCCGCGATGCGAAATCTCTGGTCTCGTTTGATTTCATGTTGAGCGAGAAGCTCTTCAGCCAAGGTTTGCATCTCAGTCGAGAGGTTGAGATAAAAGCGCTTTCCGGGCGTTGCATGGTATGAATCGGGGAGTTCTCTGATGAGATGGCCATGTGTATTCACTTCATATTTTTTTCTGCCATAGTAGCCTCTCAGTTCGGTATCAAAACACTTTTCAATCCCGGCTTTTCCGATAGAAGTGGTAATTGAGTAGGACTTCTCTTTTAATTCTGCCAGACGTCGTCTTGCCGACTCAACGGTGTTGTGATTGGGGGGGAGAATTTCAGGGAGGCCCTCTTCTCTTTTTTGAAGAAAGGTGCTCAGCTTCTCGATTTCTTGCAGGATTTTAAAGTGTTCACTCCCATTAATGGCTCCCATATATCCCAATACATGACAAGCCGTTTTCCCATTGGGATAAGTGCGCTTGGCTTGCATTTGCGCTTTAAGCCCCGGCATTTTTCTCTCTAGCATGCGCAGTTCATAATAAGTGGCCTCATCAATCCCCTCCTTGATGATAAAGGGGGTACTTGGGAAAATCGCCGCGTTGCTATAGATCATGTCCTCGATATAGAGGGGGTTGATATGCAGTTTTTCCCCAAGGATGGAAGCGAGCCGTTCAATATAGAGCTTGCGGTATTGGATTTTTTCCCGTTTTCTCCAGGGTCTTTTCTTCCAAACTATTTTGGGAATGGTGCGGATCTCATCAAATTGGACGGCGGCATTATACTGGATCCGGTTGGCTGCAAGGAGGTGGTTGTCTCGATCGACAATCGAGCCGCGATTAGCCGGCTCAATTAAAGATTTATATTGGGGTTTTTTGGACAGCTCGGAGTAATAGGGATATTGTAGCGTCGTCAAAATAACGACCCTAATCCCGATGAGAATAAAAATGACTAAAATAAACATTAAAAGGCGATTAGCCTTTTGGGGGATATCATCTTTGAGCATAGGCTCAGCATATGAAAGGGGCTGATTTTCTTGAACTGATTTTTCTTGAATTTAAATCGATCGTAGAATTAATCTTTAGTTCAAGTTTTTTTGCGCCTGTAGTTCAATGGTAGAACAATAGCCTTCCAAGCTATTAGTGACAGTTCGATTCTGTTCAGGCGCTAAGTTCGAGTTCAAGCCGTTAAATATATTTTTATTTAACGGCTTTTTTTCTTCCCAAATAAGGTTCAAAACCGAGATGATTCGACCGCTCGATTTTGCAACTTTTTGGGTCTGCCTGCCTCGATCTTTTGCGCATCATGCGCTCGATCTATGGTCGAACTGGGAGATTATTAAAACCGGGAAGGGGTAAAAAACCCCTTTCCCGGTTTTAATAACTCCCCCGAAAACAAAGATATCGAGGCCTTCAGATCCAAAAAGTTGCAAAGTCGAGCTCTGAATTTACGAGAAATGAGGGCCGGCCTTGTTTTAAATTCCCGGGAATGGTATTTTTTTAACCAAACTTTGGATGATTTTTGTCATTTTGAGTTTACAGCAGATATAAAGATTTAAAAAATCTCCTCTATGGATAGAGGAGATTTTTGACGGTTAAGGAATAATTAGCTATCACATCGGCGGCAGCTTAACTCCCCGCACTGGAGCAGGGAGATTGCAGCTCGGCCTCCGTTCAACTATGAGGATGATTTGGAACAAACTAAACAACAAGTTACAGTAAAGGACCTTCTTGAGTCAGGAGCTCATTTTGGCCATCAACGCCATCGCTGGAATCCCAAAATGAAATGCTATATTTTCAAAGAGCTCAATGGGATTTACATTATTGATTTGTCAAAAACGATCCAACAGCTTCGCGATGCGATGCGCCTCGTAGAAGAATATGTTGCGGACCATAAGAGCATTCTCTTTGTCGGAACAAAAAAACAAGCAAAAGAAGTGGTTCGTGAGTGTGCAGAAGAGTGTGGTGAATTTTATGTCTGTGAGAGATGGCTCGGCGGTATGTTAACGAACCTGACAACGATCCGCAAATCGGTCAAGAAACTGGAAAAAATTGAAAAAGACATCACTAAAGGTGGTGAGGGGTTAACAAAGAAAGAGCTTTCGAAATTATCTAAGACACACCAAAAGCTTGATAAAGGTTTATCCGGGATTCGCACTTTGAAAAAAATGCCCGGGCTTCTTGTCGTTGTTGATCCGGGTAGAGAGCATATTGCTGTCGCCGAAGCGAAAAAACTGGGAATCCCCGTCATGGCCTTAGTCGATACGAACTGCGATCCGGATCCAATTGATCATGTCATTGCATGTAACGATGATGCGTTAAAGAGTATCAAGTTGATTCTTTCGTCTTTAACACGCGCCATCATTCAAAAGAAAAATGAGATGAATATCCCCGTAGCCAAAGAGGACTCTTTTGCAAGTGCTGTAGCTAGGGGTGAAACTAGTGCTGAGTTCAGAGAAAAAGCGGAAGAAGAGTCAGAAGAAGCTGCACCGAGAAAGGCACATGCTCCCCGAGCTAAATATGCAGCCCCAACTAAATCAAAACAACAGTCGCAAGAAACGGAGAGTTAATCATGTCTAATGTGACCGCTTCAATGGTTAAAGAACTTCGCGATCGTACCGGTGTTGGCATGGGGAAATGTAAAGAAGCCCTAGACAAAGCCAATGGTGATATCGAGGAAGCTATTAATATTCTAAGAAAAGCCGGAATGGCTTCAGCCGTCAAAAAAGAGTCTCGCGAGACAAATGAGGGAATGGTTAATTTTGTCGAAGACGATCATTCGATTGCCATTGTTGAAATTAATGCAGAGACGGATTTTGTTGTTCAAAATGAGCGTTTCCAAGAATTTGCTAAAATGGTTGCTGAAGAGTTGCTTAAGCACCAATCAACAGATCTCGATCAGTTTTTAACATGCCAAACAAGCAGTGGAATGACAGTTGACGAGTGCCGTGCCGAGCAAATTCAAAGTCTCGGAGAAAATCTCCGTATTCGTAGAATTGAACTGATTAAAAAACCGGCGAATCATTCTTTTGGTGTTTACTCACATATGGGTGGAAAAATTCTATCTCTTGTGGAAATTGCCGGATCAGATCAAGAACAAGAACTCGCTCGCGGTATTGCAATGCACGTTGCTGCTGAATTTCCCGAGTATCTCTCTCCTGAAGAGGTGCCTGCCGATATTAAAGCGCGTGAAGACGATATCGCTCGTAATCAAGTTCAAAATAAGCCTGCAAATATCCAAGATAAAATCGTTGAAGGTAAACTCAACGCATTCTTCGATCAGGTGTGCTTAATCCGTCAAAAATACGTGCGCGATCCTTCAATGACAATAGAACAAGTCATTGCAGCTAAAGGAAAACAAGAGGGTAAGGCTCTGACTTTACATCGTTTCCTCCGCTGGCAAATCGGCGCATAAAAAAAAGAGGGGCCTAGCCCATGCCACAATTAGCATATGATAGGGTCCTTCTCAAGTTATCCGGTGAGGCTCTTGCAGATCACAAGAGCCCCACAGGAGTTGACCATACTGCATGTCAACACATTGCCGATGCAATCATTGCAATGAAAAAGACCGGTGTTGAAATCGGTGTTGTTGTGGGTGGTGGTAATATCTTTCGTGGAAATCAAGCTCCACAATTTGGTCTTTCTAAAACACCTGCCGATCATATTGGAATGCTGGCAACAGCGATCAATGGCATCATTCTTTCGCAAATGATTCAAAAACTCGGGTTTAAAAGTCATGTGATGAGCGCTATCCCGCTCAATCACATTGCAGAGCCCTTTGAATGGGCAAAAGCCAAAGCGCTTTTATCGGATCAGACGATTTTATTTTTTGTCGGCGGTACGGGGAATCCCTACTTTTCAACCGATACGGCTGCAGCCCTTCGAGCGATTGAAATGGACTGCTCGATTTTAATTAAGGCGACAAAAGTAGATGGTGTTTATGATAAAGATCCTAAACAATATGCTGACGCTCAAATTTTTTCCAAATTGACCTATAACGATGTCTTAAATCAAAGACTCAATGTGATGGATGCAACGGCGATCGCCTTGTGCCGCGAAAACCAAATTCCGATTCAAGTTGTCAATTTATTTTCAAAAGAAGCGTTATTAAAGGTGTTATATCAAGAACCCATTGGAACCATTGTAACTGAAGGTGAATAACGATCATGGATGTAAAAAAAGAAACAAAGAAAATGATGGAAGAGGTTTTCCAACATTTTTTAAAAGAGATGAAACATTTAAGAACAGGCCGAGCCAATCCGGGTATGCTCGATGAAGTTCAAGTTGAAGTCTATGGGACACACATGAGCATCAAAAGTCTTGGGAATGTCACTGTGTCCGAAGGGCGTCAATTAATGATTTCACCCTTTGATCCTCAAACGGCAGGAGCGATTGCTAAATCCATTGAGAAGGCGAATTTAAATCTCCAAGCGATTGTCGATGGACATACCGTGCGCGTTCCCGTTCCACCGCTTTCTGAAGATGTGAGAAAAGATATCGTGAAGTTGGGTAAGAAAAAAGCGGAAGAAGCCAAAATTTCCATCCGCGAAGTGCGTAGAAAAGCCAACGATATGGTCAAAAAGAAAAAAAGCGACGGTGATTTTACGGAAGACCAAGTCAAAAAAATGGAAAAGGAAGTTCAAACTTTAACGGATGACTTTTGTAAGCAAATTGATGAGAAATTTGCCGAAAGAGAAAAAGAAATCCTCTCTGTTTAAACTTTGCTCTCGACCTATGGTCGAGCCGGGAGATTATTTAAACTAGGAAGGGGTAGAAAACCCACTCTCTAGTTTAAATAACCCCCCGAAAACAAATATATACCGAAATAAATTGAAGAATTGGTTTTTATCTTCGCCGGCATCTTCGACTTTTTACCCTTAATTTTTTGACCTATCTTCAATAGGATCAAAAAATTAAGCCGGCTAAAGCCTGATAAAAATTCGAAGCGCCATCAAAGCTAAAACCCCAATTCTTCAACTCATTTCGGTATATCGAGGCTCTCAAACTCAAAAAGTTACAAAGTCGAGATAAATCACTTGTGAAAAAATAGGTCTCTTCAGTAAAATTTGGCCTATGTTTAGCGGGCACCTCTATTAAATAGAGGAGCCAACCAGATTCTAAATTATTGGCCCCATCGTCTAGCCCGGTCTAGGACATCAGGTTTTCATCCTGGCAACAGGGGTTCGAATCCCCTTGGGGTCAACGTAATGAGACTTTAGCTCAGCGGTAGAGCATCTCCCTTTTAAGGAGAGGGTCGATGGTTCAAATCCATCAAGTCTCATTCTCTTTTTTCATTCAGATTCATAAAATTACGTATCAACGATCCTCGGTTATAACACAGGTATAATTCAAGGGTTGTATGATTATGTGAATAAGGCAGAAATAGTAAGACCTATTTTTTATATCTATAGTTCTATGTGATGTGGAAGTATGAAGTGTTGGGCGGTAACTTGTGAAGACAAGATATCGATCACTCGCTTTGCGACATCGGATGGTTTGAGTCGGGTGTTTGGATCCTCATTGGGGTAATATTTTTGTCTCAGGGGCGTATTTGTCCTTGAAGGGGAGAGGATATTGACATAAAGCTCGGGGCGCTCTTCTGCTAGCCCTTGTGTAAAGTTGACAAGGGCGGCTTTACAACTCGAGTAGACGATAAAATCTTTGCGGCCTTTACTCCATGAAGAGGAGCCGATATTTAAGATATGCCCTCCTTGTTGGATGTCTGCGACTCGGCAGCAGTGCATTAAGGAGAGGTAGTTGTCATAGGCCATTTGATCGACCATGGGACCGGTTAATTGATGCAACGGAGAGACGATAAGTGATCCCATGCAATTGATGAGGCCATCCAGTGCGCCCAGTTGTTGAAATGTTTTTTTGATCGTTTCAGGATCTTTTAGGTCAGCGCGAGGGAGGGGAATTGCAATGCCTTCAGAAGCTTTGATCGCTGCGCAAATAGCTTGTCCAATGCCTCCATGCCCACCGGGGATAGCAAAGCGCTTATTTTTCAAAGATAGGGTTGGTTTGCATTCGGCTTGATGGATACGGTGATAGAGAGAGGCCATTTCATAATCAAATGTAGTTGTAATTTTAAAATTTTGGGGTGAACCGAGTACGATATGAATCGGTTTCCCCATGGCATGCACAAGGCGGCAATCATCCGTTTGATCGACGAGTTCCTTGGAGAGGGCCCATTCATGGGCCTTTAGGATGAGATCTAGGCGAAATGTTTGAGGGGTTTGACCCTGATAGAGTGAGGAGCGGGAAGGCATTGCCTCGATGGTGTCTCCTTCTCGAGATTGAATGAGCGTATCTGTAGCCGGGATACACGTGTCGACTGCTCCATACCGCTTGACTGCATCGAGATTTTTTTGAATGATCTCAGGGGTGATAAAAGGGCGGACAGCATCGTGGATCATGACAAATTCGATAGAAGAAGCGCACTGTTGAAGCGCTAGATAAGAGGAGGCTTGACGCGATGCCCCTCCTTTAATGACCATGACGTGGGGCCATTCTCGTATTTCTTTTTGTACAGACTTAATCCACTCGGGATGAGTGGATAAAATGATTTGTTGAAAGGGGTGTGCTGCCAGGCATTTTTTCAATGTGATGAGATAAATGGGCTCGCCATCGATGCGAAGAAATTGCTTAGGGTGTTGAGCTGAAAGCCTCTTTCCATCGCCTCCCATCAAAAGAATGAGTGCTGTCATACATCGCCTTCCTAAAAGTTTTTAGCGACAAAATTGAAAGGATAGCGGTTTATCCCGATCATACGGCATATAGCCGTGAAAAGGACGGGGGTCTTGATCAAAGATGAGCGGAAGAAAGTAACGGTCGCCCTCCCACATGGGAAGGGTTGAGATTTGATCGAGGGGAATCCATTCAAGAGGCCCTTCGGGGCTCTCATCAAAAGGAGTTCCCTCGAATGCCGTAATAAGGAAAATAAACCCGAGCCAATCTTCACCTTTGGGGCCAAAATTAGTCCAATTAATTGTGCCCCGCAGTTGCATCTCGCGGCATTCAATGCCCGCTTCTTCATAAATTTCACGTCGCATGCAGGTATAGATATCTTCATCGCGTTCCATTTTTCCACCGAGGCCATTATATTTCCCCAAATGATCATCACTTGGGCGCGCGATGCGATGCACGAGCAAAACGCGCTCCTGATCAGGAGATAAAATATAACCTAAAGTTCCCATAATGGGTTGATAGGGCATGGCAATATCACTCATCCATTCAATTTAATTGAGATGATAAAAGATCAAATGCTTTTTTCACAAAGTCAAATTGTGATCGAGAGGTCCTTCAGTGTTTCTTTTAAAAAAGAGGATCGGTGTTCTTTCAATTCCGAAAGATCATTAGGCGCGTCCATTGCATAAAGCAAATGAGCGCGCTGTACTTGAAAGAACAGGTGATGGATTTTGTTTAAATCAATACCTGTGACCCATCCAAGTTGGATACCGAGTTTAATTTGACTTAAGGAGGAGAGTGCTTCCTTCGCATCAATCTGATAATTATTTGTGAGAGAGCCGATCGCTCTAGAGATGCGATCTTTAATTTGTGTTGAAGGCTTTTCAACTAGCTTGGATTGCAACTCTCGTTCGAGATGCATCAGTTTTAAAGCATTTGTGTGGAGTAGATCAAGGATTTGATCTTCACTAATCCCTAGGGTATAGATGTTTTGAATCATCCCGATATCGCCCGTAAAATCGAGATTGCGCGATAAACTCGAGAGCATGATGCCATTATCCATATGATTCATAATATCAATCGGTTTTTTCAAGTGCAAAAGTAAGGGGAGGTGTAATAGCGATTCAATAATAAGCCCCGTTCCACATTGTGTAGGATCGGCAGTGAGGAACCCAAATTGCTCTGAATAAGCAAACTTAAGCAGCGAATTGAGCTCCTGATCAAGTGCCATAAGTTTTTGAAACGATTCTTCCCATTTGCTACTTGAATCTTTGATATGAATGCATAAATGATCGATAAAATTGACTGAGATGAGGATGGAGTTTGTCTCATCAATGCAAAATCCCTGCCCGGCACCAAAAGATTTCATTTCCGGTAGAGTGAAAAAATGCTCGTGTAAAAAATCTCGATCATTTTGAGAGAGGCAATCGGCATCTAAAAATACCGGATTGATGAGGATTTTCGATTTGAGCAAGACGGTTCTGATGATATTTTTGACATGAGAGAGTTCCGTCGTGGAGAGGTGTTCCGGGAAAAGCATGTTGGCGAGATTGCGCTGCAATATAAATGTTGAGGCGGGCCAAATAGGAGTTAAATTCGAGTCCCAAGGTGTGTGCTTCAGTAGGGATAGAGGGAGATTATATTTATTCATGGGTTGACTCCTCCATTAAAGTATTGATTCGATCTCTAAGCCAAGCTGCTTGTTCATAATTTTCTTCCTTGACTGCAGTATCGAGGGCTAAGTTGAGTTCATCGAGTTTATCGCATGTCGCATTTGAAACTTGAGGGTGTGAGCGGCCTTTATGGAGAACGACAGTGGAGTAGGTGATATTTTTTTTCGGGAGATCCTTAATCCGATTGAGCTTTGTCAGCTGTTCAATAATAAGATCATTAAAAATGACATAGCATTCGGAGCAACCGATATAGCATCCCATGGTGATGGCGTCGACTGAGGTGTTACAGCGGGGGCAGCAGCGTAAGCTTTGCTCTTCATGGGTAATCTCAGTCTCTTTATTAATTTTTTTGCCCTGATAGAGTTTCGCATTGATGACAGGGCAATCTTCACATGCATGAGAAACCGTTACCTCTTTCCCTTTTACTTCCTTATAGACAATCTTTGTCTGCTTTTTACATTGATTACATTCTAAGGGGCGATCAGTCATGAGGTACCTCATTTATATATTTTTAGTATCCTTTTTAGGAGTATCAAGCTTGTTAAAAAAAGTAAATTAATGAATAAGTAGGAATATACCGGGAGTGATTCAAGAGTTGGAATTTTTAGAAGCCGGCGCACCGATGGTCGATCAGGCCGAAGGCCTTTTACCGAACCGATGCGCTATTGACAATAGGCAGAGGTGAGGTAAATCGACCAAGCGGGGATGCCGGCGACAAAAAAAACAACTCTTGAATCGCGAGCGGTATATAACCGAAATGAGTGCCGCTATGAAAAAGTTATCCTTGTCTTCACTAATCATTGCTTTAGCATTAACGGGTTATTGTTCTGATCTTCTCTCAAGAGCCCCCGATGTTTTACCCGTTCAAAGAACCTCAGCGCCTCTTTGCTCTCATCTATCTCCGGCTGAACAAGAGTTTGCAATGCAGCTCTCTGATTTACATCAAAGGGTGTTTTGTGGGAATTTTACGGGGGATCAAAGGGCCGAAGCCCTTGCCCTTTTGCTTTCTAAATCCCCTAAATATAAAGGTCTAACTCCTGATGAAGCTGTCGAAATGGTCATACAAAATGCGCGCACTCCATCTTCTCCTCAATAGCAAGGGATGGGCAATCGTCAGGGAATGCAAAATTCCAATATGCAAGAGCGCCAAGGGGGCATGAACCGGGCCAATATGCGCAGCAATCCACCGCCACCGCCACAACGTTCGAATCCACCTTGCAATCGAAGTGGTCCCTGCCCATCAAATCAATAATCGCGCCAAAAAGTGTACAAAGTCGAGATAATGTGATGTGTGGATTATTAATCATGACAATTATACCATTACTCCCGGTATACCGGGAGTAATCCATGACAGCAAGACAACTCGCTCTATCCGCTCTTCTCGAGTTTCATTTTCAAGATCGAAACTTGGCTGATTTTTTTGCATCCTGTGGGGAGGGCGATGAGAGAGAGCGGCGCCAAGCAAAAGAGATGGCTTATGGCACGCTAAAACATAGCCTTAAATTAGGTGTTCTTCTTGAGAGGCTCAACCAACACAAGCCACTCAAAATTAAGATCGCGCTGCGCTGGATTGCAAAGCTCGCGCTGTATCAGCATCTGCATATGGCTAGCATTCCCCTTTATGCGATTGTCGATGAGAGTGTTGCCTTGGCAAAGGACTATTCGGCATTTCAGGCAAAGTTTCTCAATGCCTTGTTGCGCAAACTTCCCGAAACTGATTTGACAACTTCGCTGAGGGATCCCGGTCTCGAATATAGCCTTCCTCCATTTATCTTAGAAAAACTACCGCGCGATGAGGTGTTATACCGCGCGCTCCTCGATCGCCCCCAAGTGATGATGCGTTTTAATCAACCTATTAAAGAAGAAGGGCTCAAACCAATAGCTTCTTTTGAGGCATGTAGTGTCTATGAACTCATTCAGAGCGATCAACTCCTCGATTTCTTGAAATTAGAGGGAGCCTATGTTCAAAATATCACACCGATACGCCTCATGATGGGGCTATATGAGCCGGGCTTTCAACCCAAATCGATTTTAGATTTATGCGCATCGCCGGGAGGCAAACTCTCTTTAGCAGCGCGTCTCTATCCCCAAGCTCAACTGATTGGCAATGATATCTCTGCCTTGCGTCTCAAGCGTTTGCAGGAAAATTTTGCCCGTTTAAAAATCAAAGCCTCTTTCACGGAATGCGATGGGAGAGCGTATCCCCTTGATCACCTATTTGATCTGATTATTTTAGATGTCCCCTGCTCTAACTCAGGTGTACTGCATAAAAAACCGGAAGCTAAATACCGGCTCGACGCGCTAGAGTTCCACCGGTTAATTGATTTGCAGCGTGCCCTTTTACTGAGAGCAAAAGCACTGCTCTCCTCTCAGGGGCAAATTTGGCTGATGACATGTAGCGTCATTCAAGAGGAAAACGAGGGGCTGCTCCACTTTGCAGAGGAGCATGGGCTCAAGTTAAGGGGCGCACCGTTAAATATGATCCCTTCACTAAATGGAGGAGAAGACGGCGGTTTTGGCATGTGCTTAGAGTCGGCATGATCATTGAGCAAAAAAAAGATTTGAGGATAGGGCAATTTGAAAAGCTTCTCGCTTTTCCTGAGGTTGAACATGGGGTTGTCTTGCGCTCGCTGCCCGAGGATAGTTCTTTTGATGCATCCATTCATTGCGGTATTGAAAAAGGAATGGCCCGGCTTAAAGAGAATTTTTCTCTGAATCAAATCGTGATAGGAAAACAGGTCCATTCAGCGCATGTGAGTCTTGTTCAAAAGTCTTTAAACAGTTTAACAACAATCGATCATTGCGATGGTCTTATCACTGTTCATAAAGGGGTTGCGCTGATGGTGTTTCATGCCGATTGCCAAGCGGCTCTCTTCTATGATCCCATCACACAAGTCATTGCAAATGTGCATTGTGGGTGGAGAGGGCAGGTGAAAAATATTTACAAAATAACTGTGGAAAAATTGAAAATAAGTTGTGGTGTCGATCCTAAAAATTTGATCGTGTGTCTCTCGCCATCACTGGGTCCGGATCATGCACAATTTATCCATTACCGACAAGAGTTTCCACAAAGCTTTTGGAAATTTCAAGAAAAAGACTGCTATTTTAATTTGTGGGAGATTGCCAAATGGCAGCTGATGAATGAGGGGATTTTAGAATCAAATATAGAAAGTGCACAAGCTTGCACCCATTGCGATTCCAAGCACTACTATTCCTACCGGCGCGATCAAACCACTAAGCGCCATGCAAGTTGGCTGTTATTAAAAAATTAAAAATGCTCTTTTTTTTCTAACATTGATCTTAGTGCAGAGGGAATATTTTTGTATGAATCATAAAAATGCTGTCTTTGACTATTCCCATTACACTCATCGGTAAGATGCTTTTCTACCTTTTGAATCATCTGGTTATTATTGAGAGTATCAGATGGAGTTGAACCCATGATTATTTGATAAAACAATTTAACCAATGCGCTTCCATGTTCTTTATTAAATGACGCAGTAAAATGAATCTGTGATCTGCCGGCTAAAGAACGGGGTAAACTATTCACTGTCCTAGCCATCCCGAAAAATTTCTGTATGATAACTAATAGCTTTTCAACGAGGCCTGTTGCTTGTTTGTAGTCAACTTTTGAGGTGTTACCATCTACAACACTTATTGAAATACAGTTTGTATTGATTTTCATTATTTTAATCCCCTTATTATTGTATTAAATATTAATTATAACATTTTGATGTTATTTTTGCATCTAAATGCAAAAATAAGTTGTATGCCATAATGCATTGTTATTTAAGTGTTTGCAGTTGATTGTTGTCTCTTTTTAATGAAGAAGTTATACTCGCGCGCTTAAAACAGCAGAGAAAAGTGCCCTATGCAGACTGAAGAGTTAGAGTTAAAAGGTGTTTATTTAATTAAGCCTAAGGTGTTTACGGACGAAAGAGGCTTTTTTTACGAAAGCTATCAGAGAGAGCGTTACCGCGCGTTTGGAGTGGGGGTCGAATTTGTTCAAGACAACTATTCCTTTTCTAAACAGGGGACTATTCGAGGGATGCATTTTCAGACCACGCCGGGGCAGGCTAAGCTTGTGAGTGTGAATCATGGCGCGATCTATGATGTGGTGGTCGATATTCGGAAAGATTCGCCCACGTTTAAGCGTTGGATTGGGGTGTATCTGGATGATGCTAATCGCCATCAACTCTTTGTTCCTGTAGGGTTTGCGCATGGGTTTTGCGTCGTTTCTAAAGAGGCTCATGTACAATATAAGGTAAGTAGTCTCTATGCCCCGGAGACCGAAAAGGGCTTTTTCTATGCCGACCGGGAGATTGGCATCGAGTGGCCTGTGGAAGCGAAGAGCCTTTCTGAGCGAGACCTCAATAGCCCCCGATTTTGTGAGGTGGTGTGAGAGTTTTACTGCTTGGTAAACGTTCGATGTTGGGATCTCATCTCGCAAGTGAGATGGGGATTCGGGGGATCGATTATACGTGGGTCGGCTACCGCGAAGTCATGGCCTTTATGTCACATGACTTTGCTGCATACTCTCATATCATCAATTGCATTGCATATACGGCGGTTGATCTTGCAGAACAAGATCGTGATGAGGCAATCGAGGTCAATATCCGGTTTGTCGAGCGGTTAGCCGAACATGCAAAGGCGGCGAATTGTCATTTAATCCATTATTCAACCGATTATGTCTTTGATGGGAAGTCGCACTTCATGTATGATGAGGAGTCTGAATCGAACCCCCTTAACATCTATGGAATGACAAAGAGGGATGGAGAGTGGCGATTGCTCGACATATTGCCAAAGGCTTTGATTATTCGCACTTCATGGCTCTATGGTTTTGGAAAGGGGAATTTTGTGACGGCAATTTTAAAACGTATGTCGGAAAATCGAGACATTAAAGTTGTCGATGATCAGATCGGAACAAGTACGTATGCGGGTGATTTGGCAAAGGCGAGTTTAGAGCTGCTCGATGCACAAGGTTTAATCCACTTTGCAAATCGTGGAGTCAAAAGTCGATATGAATGGGCGGTTGCTATTTTCAACGAAGCTAAGCAACTTAACATGCCACTTCAAGTAGAAAATATTGTTCCGGTTGATTCTACAGCATTTGATTTTCAGGCAATGCGGCCCGGTTTTTCGGCATTATCGACAAAAAAATATGAGGAGATGGTGAGAGAGAGTCCGCGCCATTATCGAGAGGCTCTGCGAGATTATCTCATCAATGCCCATCAGCGAGGTGAATTATGCTAAATAAACTAAAACAATCGACTCTTTTAGTGACCGGTGGAGCGGGATTTATGGGATCCAGTTTTATTCGCCGTTTGCTCAATCAGGGCGATTTTCAAGGGCGCATTATTAACTTAGATCTTCTCACCTATGCCGGTAATCTGGATAATTTAAGCGGTTATGATTTTGATGAGCGGTATCAATTCTATCAGGGCGATGTGCAAGATAGCCGCCTTCTCAGACGCCTCGATGATGAGTATCAAATTGATATCATTATCCATTTTGCTGCCCAAACGCACGTTGATAAAAGCATTCAAAGCCCGCGCACTTTTTTAGAGACCAATATTTTGGGGACGCAAAGCTTACTGGAACTCGTTAGGGAAAGGCCGCGCATCCAGTTTCATCTCGTCTCGACCGATGAGGTTTACGGCTCTCTTGGAGATGAAGGACAATTCAATGAAGATTCCCCTTATCGCCCCCGCTCTCCTTATTCGGCATCCAAGGCTGCGGCAGATCACTTGGCTTTTGCTTATCATGAAACATACGAGATGTTTGTAACTATTTCCCATGCATCGAATAATTATGGCCCCTGTCAATATCCGGAAAAATTTATTCCGTTGATGATTCTCAATTGTATGGAGAGAAAACCGCTTCCCCTTTATGGCAATGGCCGCAACGTACGCGATTGGATGTTTGTCGATGACCACTCAAAGGCTTTGATCTGTGTTTTGGAAAAAGGGGTCAATGGACATGTTTATAATCTCGCTTCGAATGAAGAGATTGCAAATATTGATTTGCTTCACTTGCTTATCGATCAATTTGCCAACATTACGGAAACGGACCCGCAAATATATAAAAACTTGATCACTTTTGTGTCCGATCGACCCGGTCATGATTTCCGCTACTCTCTCAATACCGACAAAATGAAAAAAGAGCTCGGTTGTGTTGCGACGCATTCTTTAGAAGAAGGGATGGGGAAAACCATTCGATGGTATCTCAATAATTTAGATTGGGTAGAAAGAGTGAAGAGCAAGACCTATTTTGATTGGGTTAATCAACAATATAAAACCATTGCCGTGAGATACGAATGATTGGCAAAAGCCGTGTAGTGTGTATCATTCCGGCACGTCTCAATTCGAGTCGATTCCCTGAAAAAGTCCTCAAATTGATTCAGGGTAAGCCCATGCTACAATGGGTGTGGGAGAGCGCTAACCATTGCCCTCAATTTGATGATGTCTGCTTTGCCGTTGATCATGAAAAAACTGCGCGCTTAATTGATTCTTTTGGCGGAACTTGGCAGATAAGCGGCAGTCACCATGCGAATGGAACAAGGCGTCTGATTGAAGTGATGCAGAAAAAAGAGATCAAAGGTGATATATGGGTCAACTGGCAAGCCGATGAGCCTTTTATTCATGCCGATATCATTCAGGATTTGCTCCCTAGTGATCACAATGATCAGAGTGATATTTGGACGCTTAAAAAGCGTATTGATAGTGCTGATGAACTCACCGATTCTTCGGTTGTGAAAGTTGTCACGCGCTCTGATGGGAAGGCCCTCTATTTTTCGCGCCATTCGATTCCGTTTAATCGATCCAATCGCCCTATCTCTCTTTATAAACATATCGGTCTGTATGCCTATTCTCAAAGGGCACTTGAAGTCATTGCCACTCTACCCTCTTCCGATCTCGAAGAAATCGAAGGGTTAGAGCAACTCGGCTTCCTCTATCACGGCTTATCGATTCAAGTATTTGAAACGGCATTTGAAACGCTTGGGATCGATCTTCCTTCCGATCTGGATAAGGCCAATGCCTTATCCTCGATTTTGTAAATTTTTGGGGCCATCTGCCTCGTCTAATTTAAAACTAGAATGCTCGCGTTGAGGATGGTTGCGAAGATCACCCAGCCTAAATAGGGGATCAGCACGAAGCAGGCGCATTTGGAAGTGCGAAAAAAAGCAATCATGGTCCATAAGAGCGAAATGATCAAAAGAACGACCCCAATGAATCCGAGAAGTGGGCTTCTCAAAGAGAAAAATAAAAATGACCATGAAAGATTAATTGAGAGCTGCACTAAAAAGGGAGTGAGCCATTTTTGTTCATAGCGTCCTTGTTTGAAGCGCATATGCGTGATGGCAAAAGCCATCGAAAGGTATAAAATGGGCCACACGATAGGAAAGAGGATATTGGGGGGAGTCCAACTCGGTTTGTGAAGCGATTGATACCATGTTTTGACGCTCATATCGGTGAATAGCGATCCGGCCCATTGGACGAGCATGATGACAATCACCCAGATAATAAAATGTTTAATATAAGATTGTTTTGTTGAATTTTTTAAAGTCATGGTATTTTCCTTATACCACAAAGAATTGACCGGGTATATATTTTTTTTTAAAAATGCACGAGTGGTATGCTTTGACATTTTCTTGTTTTTTGATTAAACTACTACTTTATAATAGGTCCCTAAAGGGTTGCCGGAATGGAAATTTTAGACGAAATTAAAGAATATAAATATGGGTTTTCTACGCCTATTGAATCTGAGGTCTTTGAAAAAGGGCTTTCCGAGGAGACGATTCGGGCGATTTCCGCAAAGAAAAATGAACCTGCATTTGTTCTTGATTTCAGGCTAAAGGCCTATGAAAAATTCAAGGAGATGGCCCCGCCCGAGTGGGCTAATGTCAATTTTCCTCCTGTCGATCTTCAAGATATTCGCTACTATTCCGCTCCCAAAAAGAAACAATCACTCGATAGTTTAGATCAGGTCGATCCTGAAATTTTGCGCACCTTTGAAAAATTGGGTATCCCTCTCGATGAGCAAAAGCGCTTGACCGGGGTGGCCGTCGATATTGTTTTTGACTCGGTCTCTCTTGGGACGACATTCAGGCAATCTTTGGCTGATGCCGGGGTTGTATTGTGCTCAATTTCAGAAGCCATGCACAAATACCCCGACCTATTGGAAAAATATTTGGGCACTGTCGTTCCCATCGGAGATAATTATTACGCCGCACTCAATTCGGCCGTATTCACAGACGGTTCGTTTGTGTATATCCCCGAGGGGGTCAAATGTCCTGTTGAGCTATCGACGTATTTTCGCATTAATGAGAGAGAAACGGGCCAGTTTGAAAGAACACTGATTATTGCGGAAAAAAACTCGAGTGTGAGCTATCTCGAGGGGTGCACGGCGCCTGCCTATGATCAAAACCAACTCCATGCAGCTGTTGTGGAGCTCATTGCGCTTGAGCGGGCGGAAATCAAGTATTCTACAGTTCAAAATTGGTATGCGGGCGATCCTAAAACGGGGAAGGGCGGAATTTATAATTTCGTCACGAAGCGAGGGCGCTGCAAAGGCGACTATTCGAAAATTACCTGGACGCAAGTGGAAGCGGGCGCAGCGATTACGTGGAAATACCCGAGCTGCATTTTGCAGGGGGATTATTCAGTAGGCGAGTTTTATTCGGTTGCATTGACGAATGGAAAAATGCAAGCCGATACGGGGACTAAAATGATCCATCTCGGCAAACATACCAAATCGACGATCATTTCAAAGGGGATTTCTGCGGATCAGTCGCACAATACATACCGTGGTCTTGTCCATGTGGCAAAGTCTGCACAAGGTGCGCGCAACTATACGCAGTGCGATTCAATGCTTGTTAAAAATGAATGTTCGGCCAATACGTTTCCCGTCATTGATGTCTATCAAGAGGATGCGGTGATTGAACACGAAGCTTCGACGAGTAAGATGAGCGAAGAGCAACTCTTTTATCTCAGATCGCGAGGGCTTTTACTCGACGATGCGATCAATATGATCGTGAGTGGATTTTGCAAAAATATTTTGCAAAAATTGCCGCTGGAGTTTGCCGCTGAAGCTGAAAAATTATTGACGCTAAAATTAGAAAACTCTGTGGGTTAAGGAATGGAAAAAGAGGTTTTAATTGAGATTCGGGATTTACATGTCGCAATTGATGGTCAAGAGATCATCAGGGGACTCAATCTCAAAATCCATGCAGGGGAAATCCATGCTATTATGGGGCCAAACGGTGCAGGAAAATCGACGCTGGCTAAGGTCTTAGCGGGGCATCCCGCTTATGAAGTATTGGCAGGAGATATTGTATTTAAGGGAGCCCCTCTTTTAGAGCTTGATCCCGAAGAGCGTTGCCATGCAGGTCTTTTTATGAGTTTTCAGTATCCTTTGGAAGTTGAAGGGGTCACCAATTTCGAATTTTTGATGAGTATCCGTAATGCGCACCGAAAAGCTGCCGGTGAAACTCCCTTATCAGAAGAAGCCTTTCGCAAAGAGCTGCAGCCGCTTTTAGAGAAAATGTATATTGCCGAGCATTTTTTATATCGCGATCTCAATACCGGGTTTTCAGGCGGAGAGAAAAAGCGCAATGAAATTCTGCAAATGGCTGTGATGAATCCAACACTTGCTATTCTCGATGAAACCGATTCGGGACTTGATATCGATGCGCTTCGCATTGTCTCTGAAGGAATCAATGCTTTCATGAGTCGCGATAAAGCACTTCTTTTAATTACCCACTATCAGCGCCTTCTCGACTATGTCAAACCCGATGTTGTACACGTGATGATAGATGGGCAAATTGTCCGATCAGGTGGAGCTGAACTGGCTCTGGAACTCGAAGAAAAGGGCTATGCGCTGCAAGAGGTATGATGCTAGAGCGAATGACAATATTTTCTCATGGTTTTGAAGAAATGATCGCTTCTCGAAAGGCATCTTTTTTTGCACGCCATCAACAAAGAGCTCATGAAAAATATTTGCAGGTGGGTTTACCCACGCTAAAACATGAGGCATTTAAGCAATGCCAACTTAAAAAAATATATAGTATTGATCCCAAGCGCCCTTTATATGGCGAGAGTCAGTCTACTGAGGCTGATATTGTCATTTGCGATCATAAGGTCACTATTCGGCAACCTATTGAGGGGGTCGATCTCATCGATTTAGTGCATCTTCCGCCTTCTTATACGCCATTCATCGACCGGCGCATGCAGCTTCTGGTGAAACAGATTGAGTGCCCTTTTGGGCTGCTCAATTTATCCTTGAATATGGAAGGGATCTTTATTTTTATCCCCAAAGGGAAACAATTAAGTCGCCCTATTCATATTGCCATTGATCGAAACTCCTCGATTCAGCAACAGACAAAAATCTTTTTTGTGGCAGGGGAGAGAAGTTCTGCACAGGTCATTCTTTCTTATATAGGGACTGAAGAGGGATTTGAAAATGATCTCATCGATGTCACCCTTGAAAAAGGGGCAATGCTTGATTGGATGATTGAGCATCGCGGGTTGAGTCAGGGTGTGACTCATGCACAAATGCAAGCGAGTATCAAGCGCGATGCAGAGCTCAAGGTGCATGTGCTTGAAAAAGGATCCCCTCTCTTTCGCTTTATTTTTGAAGCACAATTATTAGAGGAAGGCGCCTTTTGCGATATTAAGGGTCTCGCTATTGCAGAAGCTCAGGAAGAAATGCATAATGTCATTAAAATCCATCATAAAGCAGAGTCTACGCGATCTAATCAGCTCATTAAGCATTTACTTGTCGAGCACTCAAAAACGAGCTTTATGGGAAAGATTTACGTCGATGCATGTGCCCAGATGACCAATGCCTACCAACTCAATCGCAACCTACTCTTGTCACCCACATCAAGTGCCCATTCAAAACCGGGTCTTGAGATTTTTGCCGATGATGTGAAAGCTTCTCACGGAGCCACCATAGCGCATCTCGATGAAGAGCTCGCTTTTTATTTAAAAGCGCGCGGACTATCTCAAGAGGAGGCGCGCCATTTTCTCATTCGCGCCTTTGTAAAAGAAATTTTCGAATCAATGGCTTATCAACCCCTCCAAGATCAATGGCAAGCACTCCCACTCTATTAGATGATAAAACAGTGAAGGCTGATTTCCCCTTATTTCAATCGGGGATTTGCTATCTGGATAGTGCTGCAACAACACAAAAACCGGCATGTGTTATTGATGCCATGACACACTTTATGGAGCACGATTATGCTACAGTGAACCGCGCTGTCTATGATCTTGCAATGGAGAGCACGGCACGCTACTTTCTTGTGAGAGAAAAAGTCGCGAGATGGATTCATGCAAAACGCCCTGAAGAAATTGTCTGGACAAGAGGGACAACGGACGGGATGAATTTACTTGCGATCTCACTTGCGCGCACCGCCCTTCAAGCGGGCGATGTTATTTTGATTTCGGAGCTTGAGCATCACTCTAATATTGTTCCTTGGCAACTCATTGCAAAAGATAAAAAAATTGAAGTTAAAGCCATACGGCTTAAAACCAATGGAGAGCTCGACCTCGATCATATGCGGGCTCTTTTAGCTGAGGGAAATGTCAAAGTCATGAGCATTGCACATGTGAGCAATCTCCTCGGAACGATCCATCCTATCCGTGAAATGATTCGGGAAGCCAAAAAATATAGAGTCATTACCATTGTCGACGGAGCACAAGCACCCTCTCATTGTTTAGTGGATGTGCAAGCGCTCGATTGTGATTTTTATCTCTTTTCAGGGCATAAAATATATGGACCGACAGGCATCGGTGTCCTTTACGGCAAATATGAGTGGTTAGAGGCACTATCTCCTTGTCAAGGGGGAGGTGATATGATCGAGCTTGTCACGCTTGAAAAAACGACATTTCAAAAACCCCCACTGAAATTTGAAGCGGGGACCCCGCCCATTACGGAAATCATTGGGCTCGGAGCTGCTATAGATTGGATAGAAAAGATTGGCATCAATAAAATTCAGGCGCACGAAAAAGCTCTGTATGACATCGCTTTTCAAAAGCTTTCAGATCAAATCGGCGTCAACATTATAGGAAATCCTCCGCATAGGAGCGCGATCATTCCTTTTGTGATTGAAGGAGTGCATCCTCTTGATCTTGCAACCATGCTGGGGGCTCAGGGAATTTGTATCCGTTCAGGACATATGTGCGCGCAACCGGCACTGCAAAAGCTGGGGATCTCTTCGATTTGCCGCGTATCCTTTGCTTACTACAATTCGGCCGAAGACGTGGAGCGATTCATGCAAGCGCTCCATAAGCTATGCCATATTCTCAAAAATCAAAGCGCGCTTTAAAGACAAAGCCTTGGATTGACATGTCGGCATTTCCGCCTGACAAAGAGCCTAAGATGTAATTGTTATTGCCAAACCACATCTGCTCTTCCCAGCCGATTTTAATTCCGAGATGATATTCATCATCTTGCATCCACATATCCCAACCGATTCCTAAAAGCATTTCAAGAAGAGGCTGAATATAGGATATTTTTTTCTCAATATTTTGAAAGTAGGTGACACTTGAGGAGTTGGCGATGACAAACTGCTTATTTTGAGCTAAAATATGTGATCGAGTTGATAATACATTGGCTGCAAAATCTCCAAAAAGCGACCAATTTCTGTTGAAACTCCAAACGGTATGAGCCCCGGCTCTCAAACCAATTCCAAAGCTCTTAGCGCTTTGATAAATGTTGTTTTGTGTGGGAGTATTGCGGTTATTGTCATCATTCCATTGATAGATCGTATTGAAGTTCTGGTTTTGCCATACGGCTTTTAAACCATAGAAGGTATCAATTGCGAGATATTTACTGACATACGAATCGCGCCCCAGTTCTCCGTCAATCATATTGAGCATGAGCTTCCATTCACCTTTGGCATATGTAAAAGGGGGCGTTGGGGGAAGGGTAGTATAGACATTACTTTCTGTTGAGGTGAGCTGTGCAATGGAATTATTGGGATGGCTCACGCTTGCCGGATGAAAGTTTTGATGATACCAAGTGTATTGGACGGATAAGGACCAAGCATCATGCCCTAAACCAATTCCAAGACCGACTCGAAATCCGGGATCATATTTAAATTCCGGATAGAAGATATTTCCCTGGGGCAAACGGGTTGATCCACTCGATGCCCTTGATACGCCTGTCATCGCATAGGAAAGACCCTCTTGCCGCGCTTCCCAATAAAGAAAGTCGGCTGTGATAAAGGCATCGGCACCTTCTTCAGCGCGGTACCCCCCACTGGGAAAAATCACTTTAGGTTGGTTTGTTGTTGGCGAAGAAGACAAAATGGAATCGATATCATTATCTGAATTTTCAGATCCAAAAAGACAACAGCTCGATGTTAAACACAATGCGCTGATGAATCCGGTGATCAAAGATCTATTTTTCATAATTTCCCCATGCTTTGTTGCATAATTCGATAAACTATCAGGTTATTGACCATAAGGACTTTAACAACCACAGAGTACACAGAGAAAAATCAAGAAAATGCACATTCCGGGACCTCTGTGAGCTCTGTGCTCTCTGTGGTAAAAACTAATAATGAAGTTAGAAGTGTAAATTAATTTTGATGAATGGTGTTAGTTGCTGGAATCCTTTTTAAAGAAAAAATTCAATTTCAGTCAAGGAATACCCACATAACATAAAAAAAACCTGAAGGTTGCCCTTCAGGTTTTTTGTAACAAATCAAACTAGCTTACGACTAGAAGAAGAAGCGAGCTCTGATGTTGAAACCTTGGATTGAAAGATCTCCGTCATCTTGAGATGCGTTAGAGAACTTAATATGGTTAATCCAAACTTGCTGTTCCCAACCCGCTTGGAGAAGGAAAGCATAGGTGTTGTCATCAAAGCACATTTGCCATCTGAAGCCCATTTCTAGGTCAAGAGTTGGCTGAACTCCGTACTCTGTGCCATTCCAGTTTTCTGTGTAAGGCTGAGAGTCTTCGCTCGTTGTGTTTTTCTGTTTATTTGTGAAGCTATATTTACCCCACATTAAAGATGTACCAAAGTTAGCATAGATTGCCCAGTTTTCATCAAACCAGAAACCGGCATCTGTACCTGTTTGGAAACCAACTCCCCACCAATTTTGTTTTTGGTTGATGTTGAAGTTTGATAAAACATCTTCCGAAGTAGCAAACGTGTAGTTGGTAATATTGTTTTGGTGAACCCAAGCACCTCTAATTCCATAGTAAGGTCTGAAAGAGAGGTTCTCAGAAACGAGGAAATTACGTCCGAGGTTCAATTGAACAACGTTATAACGCATGTTCCAACGGCCGTCTCCGCCGATTAACTCAGTGCTGTCCGGTTGAGTCATCCATATCGGAGCGTATGTTGATTCGGCATTAGTTGTTGTTGTAAGTGTTGTTTTCTTGTCGTTAGAGTGAAGCCAAATGTATTGAGCTTCTAAATCCCAATTATCATGTCCGAGCATCGCTGAGAGACCGACTTTAAAACCGGATTGATATTTAAATCCCGGTGTATAGACGGTACCGCGAGATAAATTGGCTTGTCCGGCTGTTGCATCTTGAGCAATGCCGGAAGTAGCAAATGCGGTATCACCGGCTCTTGCTTCCCATAGAATATAGTCGGCAAAAATGCTAAAACCAACACCGTTGTCAACATTCGGGCCTGCTGGAGGTGTAATTTCTTTGTATACTTTTGTCTGTTGATCTTGATGACTGTTCATCATGTTAGAGTCGTAACTTGAGTCTGCATTTGAAGCAGCAAACGCTAAAGCGCCGCTAAAAATCCCGAGTAACGGCAACCACTTTTTCACTGTGTTATTCATTACCTTTCTTTCTCCCTTTTGATAGGTTATGTGAGGCGGATAGTTGTTAACTTTAAAATTAATAGTTGTAAACCTAGAGTATTCACAACATTTAATACTGTCAACAAAAACAAAAAAAAATATTTTTTTGCTCCGCGCCAAGTTTTAAATCACATCTTTCACTCTTAGTTGATTAACGATTTTTTTTGCAAAGAAAATTTGCAAATTATATTTGCAGCGAGGTGATTTTTTAAACACGACCTAAGGAATATTGAGTTTTTGTAACATTTGATCGATGAGTTTGACAAACGTTAATGATTCGGAGACCATGTTTTTTAAAATGAATGCCCACCCGATTGTTAAAAGCAATAATCCCATCAGAGATTTAAGCGCCATTCCCAAAAAGGCGATTTGGACTTGAGGCGCTAAGCGGTTAGCAATACCGAGAAAAAATTCGGCCATTAAAATTGCAACGAGAGACGGGGCTGCAAAGCGGATGGCCAAACCAAAAATTTGTCCTAAAATATCAGAGGATAGTTTCCAAAAGTCATTCTTTATGTTGTAAAAACTGGCAGGAAGAATTTTATCAATCGGCAATACTTCATAAGAGGTCATAACGGCATTAAAAAAGAGTTCCATTCCCCCAAGTTTATAAAACATAAAGATGAGGACAAAGTTATAAAAAATACCAATAGGAGAGGCTTGGTTCTGCGTCAAAACATTTTGTCCGATTAAACTCGAAGATCCCCGTGCATAGTCAATTAAAATACCTGAAGCTTCAACGGCAAAGAAAGGCATTGAAGCTAAAAAAGAAAGGACAAACCCAATGAGAATTTCCTTAATGGAATAGCCAATAAATTGAGGGTCAAATAGCAGGGGATGTTGAGATGTCGTGATTGCCATCGGCATGAAGACAAGAGCTAAGAAAATAGCAAAGCCGGCTCGCGCTGTCATAGGCATTACTTTACCCCCCAAAAACGGGGTCAGTGCCGCAATGGGAGCCATTCTAAAAAAGGTGAGGATAAAAAAGGTCAGCAGGCTATTAGGGCTCAGATTAAAACTGAGCAGATAGTTGATAAAACTACTGTCTGTGACTGAAGAAGTTGTCACCGTATTAACCGCGCCACTTATAAAAATTATCAAAAATGTAATGAGAAAATTGCATAATCTGGCCACTTAAAAATCCACCCATGATCATCAAAACTAAAATTACGGCGACCAGTTTAACCGTAAATGATAGGGTTTGCTCTTGAATTTGAGTTGCCGCTTGAAAAATGGCAACAACCAGACCGAAAATCATACTGATAATGATCGGCGGTCCTGACAAAATCATAATCAGGATGAGGCATTGATACGTGAGTTGGTAGATTTCAGATTGATACATCTCTCTCCAATCGATAGGGCTTTAGCGATATGATAAAACGAGACCCTGAACAATCAGAGTCCATCCGTCAATCATCACAAGTAATAGTAATTTAAGGGGCAGGGCAATAGTCAACGGCGATAGCATCATCATCCCCATTGCGAGTAGGATGTTAGAGGTGACAAGATCGATAACAAAGAAGGGGAGGTAAATAAGCACGCCGACCTCAAATGCAGCCTTAATTTGTGATGTGACAAAAGCGGGAACCAGAACAATAAAATCGGTTTTTGTCATTTTATCGCGGTAGTCTTTCGGGAATTTTTTATAGGCAAGATCATAAAAATAGCTGATATGTTTTTGGTCCATGTTGCGTATTAAAAATCCGCGGAAGGGCTCTTTGGCCCTTTCAACGACATTGACAACATAGTAGGCCCCATTTGTCGAAAAGAGTTCTTGCGGATTGGTCGAATTAATAAAACCGCTTGTCGCATTGTACATTTCTAAACCTGTTGGAAACATGACATAAATCGTCATGAGAAGTGCCATGCCATTGATTGCCTGGTTGGGTGGCGATTGTTGGACACCGATCGCGTTGCGCAGCAAAGAGAGGACGACGACAATTTTTAAAAAAGAGGTGAGCATCATGATGGCAAAGGGTAGAATGGCCAGCATGGCCAGCACGGCCATTTTTGTAATAAGCGCCGGCTGTTTCGAGTCCAAACTCGCATCAGAACTGAGAAACTGTTGGCCTACATCTGAGATCCCCATGGGTTCATCAGCCGCAAAAGAGACAACCGATGGCAATAGAAAAAGAGCGCAGAGCACCAAAAAAACCAAGGTATTGCGGGAGGAAAATAAGCTCTTTGCGTTCATGTTGACTCTATTTTTGTTTCATATAATTTTCAAAGGCGGCTTCAAGAGCTCTCCATTGATTTTCAAGGGTGGCATTGATGATCCCCACTTCAGTCTCGATAATACAGCTTCCTGCAGAAACATCTGAGCGGGGGGAAATGGTCAAAGATTCCAATTTTTCAAATTTTCTTCTTATTTCATCTTTATGTTGTAATACGTTTTCTAAATCGTCTTTATTCACATAGATTTTAATTTGACTGTGAGCCGTTGCGGGTTTGATCGCCTGTTGAATAATGTGAACAATTGTTTCCGGGTTAGTTAAAAGCTCTTCTCCAACAATGCGCTTGCTTGCTTTGAGGGCGAGAGGGAGGATTTGTAGCTGCATTTCATGCCGCTGCAATTTAATGCTATTTTCAAGACCGAGAATATGCTCATTGAACATTTCAAGCCCCTTTTGGAACCCTTGAGCCTCTGCTTGTTTTTTTAATTCAATACATTCGTTGCGCGTTTCCTCTAATAAATCTTCTCTCTCTTGTTTGGCTTGGGCAAGAACTTCTTGTGCGTTTAGAATTTCGCTAAAATCAGCTTGTGGGATGATTTTTTGCTTGCTTGCAGTGTGAATCGTTCCCGATTTAATCAAGGAAAATAAAAACATGACTTATCACTCTTCAGACGTTAATAAAAAATCAAGGGCGCGATTGAGCTCTTTATTTAATACTTCTAACACTTTTGGATTTTTTTTCTTAGTGTAAAAACTTTTAAACATTTTAGCCTCATCTTTGGATAACATATAGGCGAGATAGCCTAAAAAATGTTCGCTGGCGCCACAAAGGGCTTTGGCTAGACGATTGAGACCGCGTTGATGGATGATTTTCTTAAGTTTTTCTTGGTTTTGATCCCAAGAGGAGAGATGCATTTTTCCAAATGAAACCGTTTCTTCGCTGGTGCGGATCTGTTTTAGAAAAGTGATTTTTCGCTCATTAAACGTCTCGAGGATGGCGCGCACCTGTTTGCCCTGGATCACTTCGCTCAATTCAATTGCCATGTCACTCATTCCAAGTAAATCGATGAGATCGATTAGTTCGTCATAACTCAGAGTTAGCAAGCGGAAGAAAGGATCTTTTGAAATGAACGGAAAAGGGAGGAGCCCTTCTTTGACAAAAAAAGTATGATACAGATGTTTAAGGATAAAGCTTTGGGCGATAGGGCTTAGGGCAATAGGTTTGATCTCCAATTGGAAGGCTTTGGCCAGCTCCTCTTTTCTTTTCACAAATGCTGAGAGAAAGAGCTCTCGGTCATTTGAAGACAATTGATCGAAAAAAGGCTTTATCCAGCTGGGGTGAATTTTAGAGAGAAAGGCATATATCGGCATTTGATCGACTGCAGTCCAATCAAATGAAGGCATCTCTTTAATTTTGTTCATTTCTTCTAAAGGGAGGAAATGGAGCAAACTATTCTGTGTCTCATGACTTAACATATCGAGATGCGCTTTAAATGAGGCCGATTGCGTGAGTTTACTCATATGCATTTCCTACCCATTTGGTGCATTATTCGGAAGGAGCCTCACCCTTTTCTTCAGAAACACCGGTTTTTTCTGGAGTGAAGGGCTTGATTTTGAAAATATCGCGAAGACCACCGGAACGGCGCAGCGTGGGGTAAAATTTCCAAAGAAGCCAACCAAATAGGGCTGCAAAAATGGTTCCCAGAATCATGATAGTGAAAAAAATGGCTCTGAACTTGAGAGCGGATTCACGGCTCATCACAATGGACCAAATGCGGACATAATCATTTGTTTTGGGGACCATAGACAATTCGGCAACGCTGATATCGGTATAGCGCGATCGATCTGATACAACAGTGACATTGTTGATATCGAGTCCATTGACGCTTCCTGATACGAGGCGTTTGATTTTTGTCTCTAAATGGGAATTGGGGTCTTCTAAAATTCCTTGATGTTTGACATAGACTGCAGCGGTCACAGCTTGCGTTGGCTGTTCGCCCCCTCCCGTATCGGTCGAGGGGAATGAGAGCTGTACGCTGGCATCGATGATGCCATCAATCATCAAAATCATGTTGGCGATTTGTTGTTCGAGACCTGCTTGGTAGCGAATGGTTTCTTCTTTGTCTGTGGTCATGAGGCCTTGTTTAGCAAAAAGTTCTAGAAGCGTTGTTCCTTGCCTTCTCGGTAAACCGTTTTGATTTAAAATGGCCATCGCATCGATCATTTTTGATTCTTCGACGAAAATATTGTATTTAAGAGCGCCGCCCTGTCCACCGCCGATAGCGGAAACGGCTTGTTGCTGTTTAGTCGCTTGAATGCCTTTACTATCCAGAAAGACAATAATGAGATTAGCCTCACGTTCATCGACACCGCTCACGACAGTCTGAGACTTTTCACATCCCGTTAGTAATAGGAGGGTGCTGAACAAAAATAAAAAAAATGTGTTGGATTGTTTAAATATTTGAATGAATTTCATCATTTTTGCTTATCACTGTTTAAATCAACACGACAATACTAGTCGTTTTAAGACATTCTCTAAACTAAAAAAAACTAAAACACAAAATATACTGCTCGTTATTCAGGTATATAGGACGCCTTATGGTTTTTCTCAATCTCTATTTTGTAATCCATTCCGGACCCGGACCAAATTTTTGGCGCGTATAATCCCATATTCCACGTAAAGCGGCGCGGTATAATTTACATTGCTTGCGTCTTTGTACAGGGGATTGACTGAAGGGAATCGACAATGATTTAATCAAATAGAGTTTTAAGATGTGGGCGATTTCGGGAATCAGGATTCGATAAAAAGCCCTTTTTCGCTCGTCTTTGGGAAGATTGCGCTGAATCCAGAGCAATCTGTTACGCCACCAAAAATAATATGTATGAGGTTTACCCCCCACAAAAGAATGCGAAACTTTATGATAGACAATCGCCTTAGGGCAGTAAATCGAGTCAAAACCGGCTTTTTGAGCGCGGGCACACAAATCGCTCTCCTCCCAAATGAGAAAAAATCGACTTTCTAATAATCCCACAGCTATAAAGAGATCTCTTGGGGCAAAAAAGGCCGCACCGCACACAAAGTCACAGGTGATGGGAGAATCATACTGAGGAAGAAAAGCCTCATCTCCTTGCGCGATCAGATCAAAATTGAGTGTGTTAGGGTTCCAGTATCCACCTAAATGATCGAGCTTCGTGCGATCGTGATATTGGCAAAGGCGCGCACCTAAAATAGCTTGTGGATGCTTTTGAGAAAATTGAACAAAGGCCTCAATGCAATGAGGATCTATTGACGTATCGTTATTGAGAAGAAAAATAAAGGCATAGTTGTGTTCAAGGGCAAAGCGAATGCCCACATTATTGCCTTCGGCAAATCCTAAGTTGGCATGATTTTCAATGAGCGTTATCGCAGGATATGCTTCGCGTATCGCACGGCAGGAATCATCAACTGAACCATTATCAACGACGATGGGGTGGATGTTTCGATAGGTTTGCCGATCAAGCGAAGCTAAACACTCAAGGGTATCTTCTTTGCCATTCCAGTTTAAAATTAATACCGCTACGCTCATGATCTATCCTCTAAAATTTGCCGCGCTAAAGAGACCACATCTTTAACCGGAATTTGTCGCATGCAAAAGGGGTCTCGACACCGTTTTTTCAAACAGGGAATACACGTGCGCCGTTTAGAAATGACAAAGGCGGTTTGGGCAAAATAAGGGCCGCAAAATCTGGGGTCAGTTGGTGCAAAGAGGGCAATCGTGGGAGTGTTTTGTGAAAAGGCGAGATGCATAGGACCCGTATCATTGGTGATCATTAAATCTGCTCGATGAATCAAACAAATTAGCGATCGAAGCGAAATTTGACCGAAGAGGGGAATGCTATTTGGAATATCTCTTGCGATGTTTTTGACAAATGCCGCTTCACTCATACTTCCGGTAATCAAAAAGAAAGGAGAAATGTGGGCTAATGCATGAGCCGTTTCAATGTAATATTCAGCCGGCCATAATTTAAAATGATCCTTGGCTCCCGGCTGGAGCACCACGAGCGGTTGTTTCCCATCCCAACCCGATTTTTTTAAGAAAAATAGAGCCTCTTGCATTTCATCTTCTTGAATGGGGATTTCGAGGGGGCCGCGTTCGATCTTAGGATAAAGCACTTCAACGAGTCGGAAACGGCGCTCAATCTCATGGATGGGGGCAGCGGGGATTAAATCGGTGATCAATCGATCAAGGCCTTTATTTTGATGCTGTGTGGAGATGGTTTTTCGTGCTCCAATGAGTGCACTCAAGGGAAAAATAAAGCGTTGAGACGCATGAAAAATTAACACGGCTTCATAGCGGTTTCTCCATAAGATTTTCCGGAGCGAAAGAAGAGACTGGTAGGTTATGACGTAAACTTCATTGAGGTGGGGGTTGTGAAAAAGGGCCTCTTTGCCTAAACCCGTTGTCAATAAATCAATGCGCGCGTTTGGAAAAGCTCCCTTTAAACTTCGAATAGCGGGCGTAGCCCAAATCGTATCACCCAGCCCTGTTGTCGATATGATTAAAATGGTTTTGGATGCCGTGACGGGAGCCTTCGGAATCAGCCATTGAATCATTTTTACAAAAAAAAGAATGAGGAAATTTTTACAATGTGTCAGCATATGAAGATATATTACTCGATTCACATTTATTTTGGGTAGGTTCATGGTTAAGGTTATTACATTTTGTAGTTTTAAAGGCGGAACGGCGAAAACGTCGACATGTCTACATCTCGGAAGCGCGCTGGCTAAGTTCCATCATCAACGCGTGTTGCTCGTCGATTTTGATGCGCAGGCTAATTTAAGCACCGGGCTTGGCCTTGGTGTAGATCATCTCAATACGATGGCGGCCGTATTAAAAAATGAAAAAACAATGCACGAAGTGATTCAGGATACATCCGTCGAAGGGTTGAAAATTGTTCCTGCCAATATCTATCTCGATGGCATTGAATCGACCTCTCCGATTGTGGGAGATTTATATGGGCATGAGAGGTTAAAAAAAGCACTAAGACCGCTTAAGGAGTTTGATTATATATTAATCGATACGCCCCCGAGTCTTGGTTGGCTGACTCAAAGCGCCCTTTTCGCAGCGCACCACTCGATGATTTGTGCGATGCCGGAAGCGTTTAGTATTCTGGCGCTTGATCGCCTCCGCCTTTATCACGAGAAAATTAGGGAGCACCATCACCTGGAAGTATTAGGTGTTGTCCTTTCTTTTTGGTCGGATCGGAGTACGACCAATCATGCTTTTTTAGACGCAATTGAAGCGGCATTCCCACACCGACTGTTTGAGACAAAAATTCATCGGGATGTTTCCGTTTCGAGATCGGTATTGAAGGGGATTCCCGTTTTCAGTTATGCGAATCATTCTAGAGCTGCTCAAGATTATCAATCCCTTGCGGCTGAGTTTTTAGCGCGTGTTGAATCAAAAGAGGTGGCATATGTCTAAAAGCGATTCACTTGTTGCAGGATTTTTAGAAAAAAATCGACAAAAATCGCTAGAGAACACGGCAAAAATGCCAAACTCTTTTCAAGGCTTATTTGGCATTAAGGAACTGGAAGAGAGCGAAAAAAATCGCCTTGAAGCGCTGTTGTTGCCGGATATTCATGAAGGGGAGCAAGAGCAATTTCAAAGCGATTTTGCTCAATTAGTGAGTACGGCTGCAGAAGTGAGGGCTATTCAAAAACAGGGAATTTTACTTCTCGGGGAGCGTATCCATAAAGCAAGAGAAATACTACTGGCTTATTCCGGTGCAAAAAGTCTTTTATCTAAATGGATGCAGTTTTCTTTCCCCAGTTTAAAAACAGCCTATAATGCGCTCGGCTTTTACGAGCTCTACCGCGCGCTTCCTTCGCAAGAGCTTAAAGATAAATATCAAAAAATGCCGGCAAAAGCCGGATATATTCTCGCTTCAAGGGAAGGGGATATCACAAAAAAGTGTGCATTTATTGAAAATCATTCCGATCAATTGGCTAAAGCGTTGATTGAAGAGATACAACACGTATTCCCGCTTGAAGCAGAAGATAAAAGGGTTAAAAAAGTCAGTGGCGCGCATGTCATTGCAGAAATTAAACATCTGCTCAACCGGCTCAATCATGTGAGGAGTCATTTAACGCTCAGTGAGAAGAAAGAACTTCTTGAAATAGCCGATGACATTTATCAGCATTTTAGAACATAATCGTCACATGAAAAAGATACTCATTACCTTTTTTGCCTTTTCTCTTTTTTTTGCTGTAGGTTGCCGCTCTCATCAACCTAGGAAAGTCTATTTTGTCGCCATTGATCCCACATTTTATCCCATGAGTTTTGATGCACAACTTCCATATGTATTGGGATTTACTAATGAACTTTTAATGGAAATTGCCGATCGGCGCCATATTATTATCCATCATGTTCCTCGTAGCTGGGATAATATCATCCTCGATTTGAAAGAGAAACAGTATGATGCGATGCTCAGCGGAATGGATCCGATTTTGACCAATGAAAAGGAATATGAGTTTTCCAATGTCTATTTGTCAACGGGACCTGTCTTAGTCTGTCAAAAAGAGGCGCCTAAAAGATCCCTATCAGAGATGAAAAATGCATTCATCGGTGTGTTGCCGAGAACGCGGAGTGCATTTTATGTTGAAACACAGGACAATCTCATGCCTCACTATTATCCGAGCAATGGAGAGATGTGTTTTGCTGTTGATCAAGAACAAATCGATGGAGCGCTCATCGGAAATATTGCGGCAATGGCTTATGTTGCCGATCTTTTTGAGCAAAAGCTTGCTATTATGTCTGAGCCTATGTTCAACGAAGGCCTTCGCCTTGTGGTGCTCAAAGGGCAGCATAATGATCTCATTGAAGAATTTAATGAGGGACTTAAAGAGCTCAAAAAGAAGGGAATTTATCAAGCTCTGCTCTTGAAATGGCACCTTTCAATAGACTGATTGAATTTGATTTTTCTTTTATAAAATCTTTAAATTACCTAGTGTTTTGTCATATTTTTTAGCAATTTTAGGCACAGATATGCGTCTTATTTTCCTATTCATTATTTTTAGTTCATGTTGCTGTAGAAATTGTTTTTCCTATAATTTCCCCGAATGGCAAAAATATTCTTTGTACAGGACAAAAAATAATTTGATGCAAAGAACTCGCTGAGCATAGATTATATCTACCTGAGTTTGGTCTACTTAGGAGTAGTTATGCACCACGTCAGCGAGTTAAAAAAACTGTTGTTCCAAAGTTTAAATTGG